>NZ_CAUUWA010000019.1 GCF_963548695.1 uncultured Fretibacterium sp. | reverse complement strand
TCCTCGTTGCGCCAATAGTCGATGCGCGGATGATAGATCCAGCCCGTCACCCCCGAGGCATCCTGGAGGTCGGCCGCGGCGTTGAAGGCCAGAAGCCGAACGTTGTCGACCCTCACCGCACTGTGCCTGCCGTCCCTCCCCAGAGGTTCTATCCTGTCGCTCGGGCTGCTGGCCCTGTAGAAGCGCGGGCAGGGGTTGTCGTTCCCAAAGGGGCCGAGTTCCCTCACCGCCCTCCAGTCGTCCAGGGAGATGCTCGCCGGCGAGATGTTGATCGCGGCGACGGGCTCCTCCCGTATCCCCATCCCGGCCAGGAGCCTCTCCAATTCCTCCTCGACCTCGTTCCAGTTCTGAGTGAGCACCGAGAAGCCGGCTGCGTAGCGGTGCCCTCCCCAGGCGTCCAGGAGGTCGGATATCTCGCTTAGGACGTCCACGGCGTTCCCCCCCACCGGTACGCGCAGGGTCCCCCGAATTTTGCCCCCGACGGGCGCGGCCAGGGCCACCGGCGTGCGCCGCTGAGCGCAGATACGGCTGGCGACGCCGCTGAGCACCCCAACCGGCCAGGAGTCGTCAAACATCACATGCCGGTCCTCGCCGTCCGAGAGGCGGATTTCCCCGGCTATCTGCTCCGATATCATCTGCCGTCTCCGGTTGGCCCTGACGAGGTCGTTCACGCATTCGTAGACCGCGTCGTCGCTCCCCACGCCCAAGAGGGCCCTCACGGAGATGTCGGCGCAGGCGATGCGGCCGGGGGCGTTCAGGCAGGGGATCACGCGCATCGAGAGCTGTTCCTCCGACAAAAGACGCCGGACTATGCCCAACTTCTCGAAAAGGGCGCCCAGTCCCCGCCTCGGGTTGGTCCTCATGAGGCGCAGTCCCCTCCGGACCAGGGAGCGGTTCAGAGGGTTCAGGGGCATGCAGTCGGAGACCGTGGCCAGGGCCACCAGGTCCAGGGCATACTGGAGCCATGATCGGGAAAGGATATTCTCCTTCCAGGCCCAGCTCCAGAGCACAGCCGTGGCGCAGAGCTTCCGGGCGTTCTCCCCGCCGTCCGCACAGGGGTTCACGATCGTCGGAAAGGCCGGGCGCTCCGCCACCGTATGGTGGTCGAAGACGAAGACATCAACCCCACGCTCCTTCAAGCCGGCGAGCAGCTCGGAGTCGTTCGTCCCGCAGTCCACGACGACCAGGGTATTGCATCCCCCCCGGACCACCTGCTCCAGGACGGGCGGATGCAATCCGTAGCCGTGGACGTCGCGGCGGGGAATGAAGTATCGGACCCCCGAGGCCTTGTGCCGGAAGATCTCCATGGCCAGCACCGTGGCGGAAATGCCGTCCGTGTCGTAGTCCCCATAGACGAGGATGTTGCCGAAGGAGCTCTTGGAGCGCCAGAGCTCCGCCGCCCTCGCGCTCGCCGCCCCGAGGTCCAGGGCATCCAACAGCTCCTCGAAACACGGGCTCATCCACTTTCTGACCCCATCCGGATCCGCGCCGTCGTCCCAGGAACGCATCTCCAGGACCATCGCCGCCAGCTCGGAACATTGAAGACGGCGAGCCAGATCCCGGGTGGTCTCCCCAATCTCGTAAAGCTTCAGGTTGGAATCCGTACAGATCGACAACAACGCTATATTCCTCTCCGAACCGCCGAAAAAGGCCCGCCGCCCAAAATAAAGTAAAGCGTAAAGCGGACGAGGGCAGGTCCCCCCGGCATCGATATTTTTCTCCGTCTGCTCCTCAAGGCTCGTACTCCATCCCACGGCGCCTTGCCGAAAAGTACTCGCGCAGCAGCGAAAGGCACACCTCCGCCAGAACCCCCTGCCGCACCCGGCACCGGTGGTTCAGGCGCGTGTCCCGCGGGATGTCGAAAAGGGATCCCACGGCGCCGGCCCTGGGATCCCGAGCTCCGAAGACGAGAGCCTCGATGCGCGCGTTCACACACGCCCCGGCGCACATCGGACAGGGCTCCAGGGTCACGTAGAGGTCGCAGTCCCTGAGGTTCCAATGTCCCAACCGCTCCGCGGCCGAGCGAATGGCCAGGACCTCGGCGTGGGCGGTCGGGTCGCAGCCCTTCCGGTTGGACCCCCTCCCCAGCACATCCCCGCCGCGGACGACGACGGCGCCCACCGGGACATCCCCCCTCCGAAGGGCGTCCCGCGCCTCGCCGAGGGCGGCGTTCATGAAGACCTCATCGGCGCCCGACGGCGTGCAGCCTCTCAAGTCAAGGGCCTCAAATCAGGGCCTTCACAGCAGGACCTTCAGGATCAGCTTCCTGACATTTCCCGGCTCCTTGAAACAGACGCAGGGCTTATGGGCGTCCTCGGGAAAAAACAGGACGAACTGCCCTGCGGGGACCTGAAAATAGACGCCCTCGCCGGTGAAAAACTGCACGTCGCGCTCGGCAGAATAGGGCTCCACCGCCTTGAGGTCCTCCACGGGGGCATAGCCGTACCATTCCTCCCCCTGGAGGGTGATGTGAATGTCTATGTAGCGGCGATGGGCCTCGAAGCGCCTCGCAGCATGAGGCTCCGTGGCCGTCTCCACGACGTCCAGGAAGAGGTTCTCCCCATCGAGCTCCAAGCGCCCCGGCGGAAGGGCATCCAACTCTCCCTGTTCCGCCAGATACTCCAGTCCCTTTTTCACTCCGATACCCAGGCCTCCGTAACGGGAGGGGTACTGCACCGTCCCCAGAATCATGCGTCGATTTCCCCTATCCATTCCGCTATTTTTTTAATCTGGTCCATGCCCTGAACGTCCGTCCTGAGAAGAGGCAAATGCACGATGCGGCGCAGGCGGCCGAAACGCTCCCCGATATCCTCCAGATACCCCTTCTGCGCCTTCAGCCGTTCGCGGAAGAACTCGCCCGCGTCCTCCGGAATCACCCGGTTGACCACGACGCCCCCCACGCCGATCCCGAACTTCATCAGCATCTCCACGGCGCGCGCCGTCTCCAGAATCGGCATCCTCTCCGCATTGAGCACGAAGTAGAACGCCGAGGCCCCGGGGTCCGTCAGGTAGCGCCGACTTCGCTCGAAACGGTCGCGCCGCCGCACAAGGGCCTCGACGACGGGGTCCTGCTCCGCCCTCCTCCGCATCTCCTTGTCGAACCGCCCCGCCATCCCGAACATCTCCATCGCCTTCCGACGTTTGGCGATGAGGGTCTCGATCCACCCTCCCAGGATCTCCGGCAGCGAGAGCAGACGAAGGGTGTGTCCCGTGGGAGCGGTGTCGAAGACGATCGCGTCGTACGCCCTGCCGCGCTCGTCCATCAGCTCCACGAACTTGTCGAAGATGGCGGCCTCCTCCGCGCCGGGGGAGGCGTAGGCGATCTCCATCTGTTTCTTGATCTCGTCCACGATCGCCGGGCTGACGATGGAGAGCATCTTCTCCTGTATCGCGGTGATGTATCGCCTGGACTCGAGCTCGGGATCGACCTCCAGACCCCAGAGGTTCTCCGCCACGGGGGTGATGTCCGCCCCCAGCTGCACATCCAAGACATCGGACGTGGAGTGGGCGGGGTCCGTCGAGACGAGGAGCGTGCGGCATCCGCGGGAGGACAGGTGGCAGGCGTAGGCCGCCGCACAGGTGGTCTTTCCCGTCCCCCCCTTCCCCCCGAAAAAGGTGAAGGGCCTGCAGCCCGAACTCGGCAGGCTCGAGACGCCCGCCCCGCGTTCCTCAAAAGACGATTCGCTCATGCACCATCCTCCGCCCTGTACATCCTATTTGTACATCCTACGTAAAATCATACTGCGCCGCCTTCTCGGCGACGACCGATTGACGATTCATTATACGCCTTTGCCAGGGAACCATCTCCTCCGCCAGGTAGGGAAGCAGCTCCAGCGTGTAGTAGGAGATGGGGTTCGGCAGCCCCAGGTAGTCCCCGAAGAGCAGCAACATGACGTTGTCGTTCATGTCCCAGGCTTCCTTGCGGATAGCGGCCACCCGCTTCTCAAGAAAGGTGCCGATCACGAACCACCAGGCCCATTCCCCAAACGTCCGGCACGCACGCTTGAATCGTCCCCTCAGGCCCTCAGTTTTTTCCTCGTTTTTCTCGATTTCCTCCGTCATCGCTCGCCCCTCCCTTCCGGGCACGGCCCTGCCCGGGCCGTCCCTTGCGCATCTCCACCGCCATCGCCTCCGCGACCCGCTCCCGTCCCGTGTTGCAGAGTGCCGTGAGCGGGCAGGCCCCGCAGAGCGGCTTCCGCGCCGAGCAGACCGCCCGGCCGTGTTCGATGATGTTGACGTGCCCCCCAAGGTAACGCCGGGGGGGGACCTCCCGCTCCATCAGCGCGCAGATATCGTCCGGAGACGCCTTTTCGGGCACGAACCCGACGCGGCGGCAGACCCGGCTGACGTGGGTATCGACGGGGAACGCGGGGAGGGCCATGTCGAACATCAGGACGCACGCCGCCGTCTTCTCCCCCACGCCCGGCAGCGCGGTCAGGTAGCGCCTGGCCTCGTCCCGCCCCCGCTTCGCGAGCTCCGCGATGGAGTAGGCGCCGAAATCCCCATGTACGATCTTCAGTATCTCCAGGATGCGCCGCGCCTTCGTGGGCGCCAGCCCGGCGGGACGCACCGCGTCCTCCAGGGCCTCGGCGCCGCCCTCGACGACGGACTCCCAGCTCGGGAAACGCGCCTTGAGCCGTTCGAACGCCATGTCCCGGTTGCGGTCGTTCGTGTTCTGCGAGAGCACGGTCAGGACGAGCCCGTCCAGCGGCTCCCCATGCCCCAGAGCAGGCGGGTCGGCCTCGTTGTGCCAGACCCCCTCCAGAAGGTCCAGGACGGAGAGGATCCAGCGCCTCAGGGGTCCGGCCCCGTCCGCGGGCGGAGCGGAGCGGTCCATCCCCACCCTCAGGCGGCTCACCGGCCGCGTCTCCTGGCCGACCTCTCCTCCTCCGGCCCGCGGCCCCTCCGCCCTCCCTCATCCTCCTCGTCGTCCCCGCCGAGTTTTTTACGCAACCTGACGTTGTCCGAGAGGAGCTTCGAGAGCCGCGCCTTGGCCCTGCCGTGGACGGATGCGGGCGCATAGGAGCCGTCCCGGTGCTCCCGCCCGGCCCGAACCCCGGTGAGCAGCTCGATGCCCTCGTCGATCGTCCCCACCGCCCAGACGGAGAACTTCCCGTCCTTCACGGCCTGGAGCACGTCATGGTTCAACATGAGGTGCCGAACGTTCGCCCTGGGGATCATCACCCCCTGACGCCCCGTCAGCCCCGCGATCCTGCAATAGTCGAAGAAGCCCTCGATCTTCTCGTTGACACCCCCGATCGGCTGGACGTTTCCGAACTGGTCCACGGAACCCGTGACGGCGATCCCCTGGTTCAGGGGAAGCCCCGAGAGGGCCGAGAGAAGGCAGTAGAGCTCCGTGGAGGAGGCGCTGTCCCCCTCGATGCCCCCGTAGTTCTGCTCGAACGTGATTCGCGCGGAGAGCGTCAGGGGCATGTCCTGGGCGTATTTCCTCCCCAGGTAGCTCGATAGGATCATCAGCCCCTTGTTGTGGATGGGCCCCGTCATGCGCACCTCCCGCTCGATGTTGACGACCCCTTCCTGCCCCATGAAGACGTTGGCCGTGATGCGCGAGGGGTGCCCGAAGCGGTAGTCCGTCAGGTCCAGGACGGCCAGGCCGTTGACCTGTCCCACCACGGCTCCGTCCGTATCCACCCGGATGACCCCGTCCTCGAAGGCACGGGTCAGCTTCTCCTGATACATGCCCGACCGGTAGCGCTTGTGCTCGATGGCCTTGCGGACGTGCTCCCGGCCCACGCGCGGCCCGCTCGACCCGGCGGCCCAGGCATGGGACTCCATCAGCAGTTCCCGGAGCCGGCCCAGCTCCGCCGAGAGGAGGTTCTGGTCCTCCGCGTCCCGGCTGGCCCACTCGATGACCTCGGACAACGCCTCCGCGTCGAAGGGCTTCAGGTTCTCCCGCCGCAGGATGTCCCTCACGCACAGCCCCATCCGGCGCTCCGTCGCGGCCGTCCGGGGCATGTCCGTGTCGAAGCTCGCCTTGACCTTGAAGAGCTTCCGGAACTCCGGGTCGTAATGCTGCAGCAGCTCGTAGATGTAGGGCATCCCGATCATCACGACCTTGAGGTTCATCCGAATCGGGCTGGGACGCAGCGAGGACACGGGGATCGCCCCGTACTGTTCCCCGAGGTTCTCGATGGACGCCTCCTGGGTGCGGAGCAGGCGCTTGACCGCCTCCCAGGACATGAAGTTCATGAGCACCTTCTCCGCATCGAGAACCAGGAACCCGCCGTTGGCCTTATGGAAGGCGCCCGCCACGATGCGGCGAAAGTCGGTGTAGAGGTAGCCCTGGCGGCTCTCGTACTCCACCTTCCCCGCGAGGTTGTAGTAGGTGGGGTTGGTCTCCCAGACCACCGGAGCCCCGTCCTTCGGGTCGTTCGAGACGAAGAGGTTGCCCAGATATCGAGAGAAGTCGACCTCGGCCGACTCGTCCCGGACCGCGGTGACGAACGCCCCGAAGTTCTCGATGACGTCCTCGGCCATCCGGTCGAACCACTTCGACAGAGGCTCGTTGCCCGAGTACGCCTCGCGGACGTCCGCCATGCAGGGGGCTATCGCGGCCCGGCATATCTCGGCCTCGAGCTCGCCGATCCGCTCCTTGAGCTCCTTCTCCATGTCGCGGATGCGGCGCAGCCCCAGAAGCGTCCTCTGGGACACATCCTCGGAGAGCGCCTGATAGCGCTTCTGCTCCTTCTCGTCCAGGGCCTCGAACTCCTCCTGCTGGATCTCCCGAACGACGGGCTTGCCCTCCTCGTCCTCGGCCTCGATCAGGGGGATGTTGACGAACCCCTGCGGGGTGCGTTTGAGGGAGAAATGGTGCTCGGCGGCCCAGGACTTGAGCTCGTCCATGATCGTCCCCGCCTTCTCCTGGAACTCCTTGACGTACTGCGCCTTGGCGTCCTCGTACTGACTCTGCTCGAATGCCTTGCTGATCGTGGCCTTGAGCTCGTTCAGCAGCCCGTCCAGGGCGGCGCAGAGCTCCTTTCCCCGTCCGGCGGACACCGACATCGCCAGGGGCTCCCCCGGCTCGTCGAAGTTGTGAAGGTAAAGCCAGTCGTCCGGGGCGGGGAGGTCGGCCGCCCGCTCCCTGAGACGTTCGAGCGCATAGCTGGTGCGCCCGCTGCCCGGCTGGCCGGTCACGAAGATGTTGTATCCCCTCCCCGGGACCATCAGGCCGAAGGAGATCGACTCCACCGCCCGCTCCTGGCCGATGAGCCCCACCCCTTTTCGGCCGGGGCCCCATTCGTCGGTCCCCTTCACCTTCCAGCTCCCGGGGTCCTTCAGCCGTCTCAGTTTCCCGGGCGTCAGCTTCCATTTATCCGTCACGTTATCCGTCACGTCATTCCCGCCTTCTGTCCCATCGTGGTGTCCTGACCTTGATTTCCGGACAGGGAAGTCCATGTTCAGCTTTTTATCCTATCATGAGCCCCCTGCCGATTCCTCGTCAGTTTACCGCAAAAACGATTTTGGCGGAAAAAGTACGAAAACGGCCATCCCCTCTCCCCCCGCTGTAATCTCCCCCTGTTATAATTTAGAGACGCCCCGCCTCGGATACCGCGCGGAACGCAGGGACCGCTCGAGGGCGCGGGCACAGTCTGAAACGAGAACCCGGACAGGCGACAAAGGAGGCATCGCGTTGTTCCGTACTTTCTTCTCTCAGGTCCTCACCCGCCTTTGGCCCCCCCGCCTCCTCGGCGGGCTGGGCCGAATACTGACGGAGTGGCAGGGCTCCGACATTCGGGAAAGGGGGATTCTGCTCCTCGTCTTCGCCCCCATGCTGCTCTGCATCCTGGGGCTCCTGTTCAGCGTGGCCTCCTTCGTCCTGTTCGTGCTCCCCTCCTTTATCCTGAGGCTTCTGGGTTGGGCCGTGCTCACCGCGCTGTTCGGTGCGGCAGGGGCCTACTGCCACGACAGGCTGAAGGGGCGAGCCTCATCGTCCTCATATCACGCCGACCGAGAATTCTACGACGTTACGGAGGGGACATCCGGCCCCAATACGAAGGGGAGAGCGTCCTCGTCAAGGTCCGCATCGAAGGAGGAGGCCCCCCCGTCCTGGTTCGACAACGTCCGCAGGATGCGCTGGAGGGAATGAAGTACATCAAGCCCCCCTTTGGGGGCGGCGTCGGCCCCAGAGAAGGAAGGGGCTCCGGATTAAGTTAGCGTTTCTTTAGATTGGGAGGGGATCGGCATGAGCGGGACCGACGAGAAACCGGTAACACGGGCAAAGCGCTCGAACAACCTTTGGATGACGGAGGAGCAGACGGAGAACCTTCGGCTCTCGCTGAAGGTCACGGACATCCTGCACCAGGAGCGGACCCCCTGGCAGGACATCCTGGTCGTGGAGACCCCGGAATACGGCAGGGCCCTGATGCTGGACGGGGCCATCCAGCTCACGGAACGGGACGAGTTCTGCTACTCGGAGATGATGGCGCACGTTCCCATCTGCGCTCATCCCGACCCCAGGCGGGTCCTGATCGTGGGCGGAGGGGACGGCGCCATTCTGCGCGAGGTCCTGAGGCACCCCTGCGTCGAGGTCTGCACGCTGATCGACATCGACGAGAGGGTGGTGGCGGCATCCAAGCGCTGGCTCCCCTCCATAGGGTGCGCTCTGGACGACCCGCGCGCCGACGTGCGTTGCCTGGACGCCCTGGAGTACATCCGCACCACGTCCGACCGCTTCGACGTGGCCATCGTGGACAGCACCGACCCCGTGGAGTTCGCCGCCGGGCTCTTCCAGTCCCCCTTCTATGCGGACATCAAAAGAGTGTTGACCCCCAAGGGGCTGATGGTGGAGCTGACGGAGTCGCCCTTTTCCGACACGGCGCTGATGAGGCAGGCCATCGGCCAGATGCGCACCGTCTTCCCCGTCGTGCGGATGTACTGGGGGGCCGTCCCCACCTATCCGACGGGGATGTGGACCTACGGGGCCGCGTCCCTCTCCCCCGACCCGGCCACGCCTATTCGGGAGGTCCGGGGTACGCGCTACTACACCAACGCCGTGCATCGTGCGGCCTTCGTGCTGCCGCCCTTTCTGGAGGACCTGATCCGCGAGGACCGATGCAGGTGATTTTAACTCAACTTTCGCAGTAAAAAAGGCCAGGAAATCAGGTCTCGAAACTTGAAAAAGGAATAAAGAGGCAAAAAAAAAGAAGCGGCCTGGAAGCCTTTTGGGTAAAATTGTATCGTCAAAAAACAAAATCCCCTGGAGGTCCAAGCCTTGCAAATCATAACACAAACCGCTGCTACCCTAAACGAAATCTCTTCCGTAACAGGGTCCTTTTTCCACTCCTTCAAACTGGGCTCTCTTCTGAAGAGAAGCGGCGCCTACAAGGAAAAAATTGAGGCCTTCGTGACCTCTCTTCCGGTCGCATTGAAGAAAAGGCTGGATCTATCCGCTTGAACAGTTTTTCAAGACGATTTTAGAGCTCTTGATCTTCTGATTCCAAGCCTTGGGAACCTAAAAGTTATCTGTGAAAGTTGAGTGCGAAAGTTGAGTCTAAAAGACTTCTTTTGGAGGGCAAAGAAAACTCTTTACTCCGGATCAGCACATCCTCTACCCAATGAATGCTCTTATGGACCATACTTTTCGATACTCCATAGTCAAAGGCGATATGTCGCATAGTGCGATACTCTCGATAGTATTCCAAAGTAATTATCAGCTTATCTAAAACAGATAAGCTCTCAAGCGGACTTCCCCCCTTGGAATGTAGTCGTTTGTAAGCTTCTTCCAAATGTAAGCTTCTTCCAAAATCGACAGCATCTTATCAAAGGTAGCCTTTGATACTCCAAATATCCCCTGATACTCTTCTTCCTTCAATTGCTCGCATCTTTTCAAGTTATTCATGCCCTAAAGAATAACTCTTGGTCGCTATTTTTGCAAAGTTGGTGGACAGGTCTAGGTAATGCCGCGCCTTCCAAAATTGGCGGGCCTCGACTGGGAATGTCCTGGGGAAAAAATCAGCTTTAGGAGGGGGCCAAGTTTTGCAGGAGTATTGTACCGCATAAGCAATGTCTGTCCCCGCAGACATCCAGTAGCGTTTGAACAAATATCAATCAATATCGGTCATTTTTTTTGAACGATATTGATTTTTTCTTGACGCTGTTCTAAACTTACTTTGACATCGTCAAAGAATGTACTAATGTTCTATGGAGGGGAAAGCGATGCAAAGACGTGCGCATCCCTCGATTCTTCCGGCGGGGCGTCAGCGCAGGATCATGGACGCCCTTCGCAGTGAGGGAGCCGTCACCGTAGAGAGTCTGGTTCCTCTTCTCGGGGTATCCGAGTCCACGGTGCGCCGCGACCTGGAGCTGCTGAGCGAGCGGGGCCTTCTGAGCCGCACTCACGGCGGTGCGGTTCTCCCGTCCCTTAGCACAGCCTTCGAGAACGCCTATGCTGACAAGACGAAGGCCTTTGTGGAGGAAAAAGCCCGCATCGGGAGCCGTGCGGCCTCTCTCGTCGCCGACGGGGACACCCTGATCCTGGATGCGGGCTCGACGACGCTCGAGATAGCCCGTCAGCTCTCCGAACACAGGCGGCTTACGGTATTGACCTACGACCTCGCGATCGCGGGTTGCTCGGAATACCATTCGTCCTCCTCCGTATTTTTGGCCGGAGGCCGCATCCGGTGCAATTTCAACGAAACGCTTGGCGCCGACACCGAGAGTTTCTTTCGAGATGTTCGCGTCAACAAAGCCTTTCTGGGGGCGGATGCCATTGATCTTCAGGAGGGCATCTTCAATGCGAACATCGCCGAACGCTCCATAAAACAGCTGATCGTCCGGGCCGCACAGGAGGTCATCCTGGTTGCCGACCACTCCAAATTCGGGAAGAGCGCCCTCGTCAAGATTTGTGATTTTTCGGACATCGACAGGGTCGTGACGGACAGGGGCCTCTTTCCCGAGGTGTCGCAGGAATTGGAGCGTCAGGGTATTCCGTTTGAAGCGGTTTGAACTTGCAGTGCAGTGCAATGCGTTTTTGTCCATGAGAGGCTGTCGAAGCAATGAGGAAAGCACACGAGGAGGGAAAAGGCATGAAAAAGGTGGTTGGAGTAAGTTTGGTTCTGGTTTTGGCGTTGGTCGCTCTGTTCGTGACCATGGCTGCGGCGCAGGAACGCGTGATTGCTACGGTGGTCAAATTGAGCGGAGTCAACTGGTTCCAGCGCATGGAGGAAGGGGTCGTGCGCTATGCGGCCGACAACGGCGTCAACGCGTTCCAGCAGGGGCCGTCCAAGGCCGATGCCGCCCTGCAGGTGCAGATAGTCGAGGATCTGATCGCACAGGGGGTGGACGCCCTCTGCGTCGTGCCCTTCTCCGCCGAGGCCCTAGAGCCCGTGCTCAAGAAGGCCCGGGATCAGAAGATCGTGGTCGTCACCCACGAGGCCTCGGCGCAGCAGAACGTGGACTACGACATTGAGGCGTTCGATAACGCCGCCTATGGGGTACACTTCATGGACGCACTGGCTGCACTGATGGATAAGAAGGGCGAATACGTCGTCATGGTCGGCAGCCTGACCTCGAAAACCCATAACGAATGGGTGGACGCAGCCATCGAGCATCAGAAGGCCCACTATCCCGACATGAAGTGGGTGGGGCAGAAGATCGAGACCAACGACGACCAGCAGACCGCCTACGCTCGGACGCGCGAGCTCTTTAAGGCGTTCCCCAACCTCAAGGGGTTCATCGGTAGCTCGGCCGTGGACGTGGCGGGGGCCGGCCTGGCGATCGAGGAGATGGGCCTCGCCGACAAGACTGCCGTCGTGGGGACCAGCCTTGTGTCGGTCTCCGGCCAGTACCTCAAGACGGGGGCCGTCGACATGATCAGCTTCTGGGACCCCGCCGAGGCCGGCTACGCTATGAACAGGGTCGCGGAGCTGGTTCTGGATGGGCAAGCAGTTGAGGATGGGGCCGATCTCAAGGTCAAGGGCTATGAAAAGATCAAACTCGATGGCAAGGTAATCTACGGCCAGGCTTGGGTCGACGTCACCAAGGACAATATGGATCAGTATAACTTTTAGCTGAATCTAGAGGGAAGCTGGACAGTTTGGGCTTCCCTCTGCTTTTCATTTTTTCGGAAGTATCCTGGAGAGGAGGCAAGGGCGTTGCTCCCCTATCTTGAGCTCAAGGACATCAGCAAATCCTTCTCGGGGGTGAGGGCGCTTCGCGGCGTCAATCTGCGGCTCGAACAGGGAGAGATCCGATGCCTTGTCGGCGAGAACGGATCCGGCAAGTCGACCCTGATCAAACTGGTCGCCGGGATTATCCGGCCCGACTCGGGCAGCGTGCTCATCGACGGGGAAGAGCACTCCTTTTTGAGGCCCCGTCTCTCCATCGCCAAAGGCATTCAGGTCATCTACCAGGATTTTTCGCTCTTCCCCAACCTGACGGTGGCGGAGAACGTCGCGCTCAACACCCTGGTGGCCTCCGGCAGGCGTACCATCGACCGTGGAGAGATGAACGAAATCGCGCGGAAGGCAATGGAGCGCCTGCAGGTGCGTCTCGACCCCGATGCTTTGGTGGAGGAGCTCCCGGTTGCCTCCAAACAACTGGTGGCCATTGTCCGGGCCGTCGTGCAGGGCGCGCGCCTGATCATCATGGACGAGCCGACGACGGCCCTGACCCGTCAGGAGATCGAACGGCTGCTGGCGATCATGGAGGAGCAGAAACGCCGCGGGGTCTCCGCCCTTTTCGTCACGCACAAACTTGATGAGGTTCTGAAGATCTCCGACACGATCACGGTGCTGCGGAACGGCAGGGTCGTGGCGGACGAGGAGGCGCGCCAGTTCGACACGAACCGCCTGACCTTTTTTATGACCGGACGCGAGATCGCAGTGGCGCGCTTTCGCCACGAAAAAAACTCTGGAGAGAGGCCGTTTCTTCGCGTTCGCGGCCTGAACCTTCCAGGCGCCTATCGGGACGTCTCCTTCGACCTGTATAGGGGGGAGATCCTGGGGATAACGGGCGCCCTGGGCTGCGGGGCCACCGAGCTCGCCCTCTCTCTTTTCGGGTTTCAGCCCGCGAAGTCCGGAACGATCGAGATCTCGGGCGGCACCGTTCGCGTGAACAGTGTGCGGGACGCCATGAGGCTGGGGATTGCCTACGTCCCCGAGGATCGCCTTTCGGAGGGGCTCCTTCTGCCCGTGTCGATAGCTAGGAACATGGCTCTGAGCGTGATCGACCGCCTCTCCTGCGGCGGCTTCCTGCGGATGCACCGCGTCCGTGAGAGCGCGCGGAGCTGGTTGGAGAAACTCAGGATAGCCGCTCCCTCCGTCGATATCCCCGTCAGGAACCTCTCGGGCGGGAATCAGCAGCGCGTGTTGCTGGCCCGGTGGCTGGCCACCGAGCCGCGGCTCCTGATCCTGAACGCTCCCACGGCCGGTGTCGACGTCGGCTCGAAGGCAGAGATCCATGCGCTTCTGCGTGAGCTGGCCTACGAAGGGATGACCGTCCTGATCATATCGAACGATATTCCGGAGCTGCTGTCCACGTGTAGCCGCATCCTTTTGATGCGGGAAGGGCGCGTCGTCGGGGAGACGTCAGCGGACGCTTCGGAGTGGGAACTGATGGAGGCTTTGGCGGGATGAGCACGATCCTGAAACGATGGTTGGGGCGTAACGAGTTCTGGGTGGCCGCGACGACGATTGTGCTCTCCGTCGTCATCGGCAGCGTCAATCCCGCCTTTTGGTCTCTGATGAACCTGTGCGATCTTCTGAGAAGCGCTACGGTGACGGGGCTGTTTGCCTTGGGGGCCCACATGGTTCTCATCTCGGGCGGGATCGACATCTCCTTCACCGCAATAGCGGCGGTCTCCTTCTATGCGACAACCAAGTTCCTCGTCGGGGTGGGATATCAGGGGCCCATGGTCTGGATTTTCCTCTTGGGCGCCTCTGCCGGGGCGCTCCTGGGGTTCGTCAACGCCCTCTTCATCGCGGCGGCAGGGCTGCCCCCGTTCATCGTCACCCTGGGGACGCAAAACCTTTATCGCGGCTTTCTCCTGGCCTTCATCGGGAGCAACCACATCTCGAACCTCCCGCAGGCCATGGTCGCCTTCTCGCGCTGGGATCTCTTTCGGGGGACGAGCGAGTCGGGAATCGTGTACGGACTCCCCGGGGCTGTGCTTTTTCTTCTGGTCGCCGCGTTTCTGGCGAGCTGGATCCTGAACCGGACGCTCATCGGCCGGGGCATCTACGCCCTGGGAGGCGATGCCGCATCAGCCGAGCGCGTCGGCTTCAACCTTGCCGCCATACGCTGCTTCACCTATGTCCTCGCGGGGGCGCTTGCCGGACTCACTGGAATCGTCCATTGCTCCCTGTCTCGGATGGCGAATCCCTTCGACCTCGTGGGCAGCGAGCTGAATATCCTGGCTGCCGTCGTCCTCGGAGGGGCGCGCATATCGGGAGGCTACGGAACGGTCACGGGTACCCTGATGGGCGTGGGGCTCCTCTCTATTATGACTAACAGCCTGATCCTGATGGGCGTCCCCAGCTACTGGCAGCGGGTCGTCGCGGGCCTCATGATCCTGACCGGCATAGGCCTGCCGGCCCTGAAGCGCCTCATTCGGGCCGGGCGTGCGAGGGGAGTGCCCTCGAATGTTTAGAATCGCTTGCAATCTGTTGCTGAGAACCTCGCAGCTCCAGAGGCTGTTCGGGATTGCGTGCCTGATCTTCCTCGGAATGGGTCTCCTCGTCCCGGGGCGTTTTATCTCCCTGCGGAACTTCACCTCCATGTCCTTTCAGTTCGCGGAGGTCGGACTTCTGTCCATCGCCATGACCCTCTCCATGATATCGGGCGGAATAGACCTGGCCGTGGTCGGGACGGCAACGCTCTCCGGAATTCTGGGCAGCATGCTGATGCTGCACTTCATTCCCCATTATCCGGATTCGGCCGTTCTCGTCGTCGTCCTGGCCGTCGTCGTCTCCTTGACGGCCGGGATCCTCTGCGGCCTGGCGAACGGCCTGCTCGTCGCGGGGATGTCCTTGCCACCGATACTGGTCACGCTCGGTACCATGCAGATCTTCACGGGGACGGCGATCATCCTGACCCGGGGCTCGGCTCTCCACGGTTTTCCCGAGCCCTTCCTCTGGTTGGGCAACGGCTACCTCTTGGGCGTACCGGTTCCGCTGATCGTCTTCGCCCTCGCGATGCTGCTCTGCAGTGCGATGCTCGCTCGGACGACTTGGGGCTTCAAGCTCTATGCGCTGGGGACGAATGCGTCGGCCACCCGTTTCGCAGGGGTGAACAACACGCTCGTCCTGATAGAGACCTACATGATGTCCGGCCTCCTGGCCGCCGCCGCAGGGCTCGTCATGTACTCCCGAACCAACTCTGCGAAGGCGGACTATGGGGTCTCCTACATCCTCCAGGCCATTCTCGTGGCGGTTCTGGGCGGGGTCGACCCCAACGGGGGTTCCGGACGGCTGTCGGGGGTTCTGCTCGCCATCCTGTCGCTGCAGTTCCTCTCCAGCGGCTTCTCCATGCTGCGATTCAGCAATTTCTTCAAGGAGTTCGTCTGGGGGGGCCTGCTGCTCCTGGTCATGCTACTGGGCCGATTGGAGGGGAGCGGCGCCCGTCCCGGGATGTTCGAGGACGAAAACCACAAAAACGAAGGGAAGCGGGAACGATGAACACGACGAGCCGCCTGTTCGAAGACCTCGAGGCCATGATGCGTGTGAGCGCCCTGTCCGGACACGAGGAGCCCATGATTCGGCTTATGAGGGATTCGCTCAGGCAGGTTGCCGACGCAGTCTCCACGGACTATCTGGGGAACGTCCATGCCCGAATCGGGGGAGCGGACAAAGACGCACCTCGGGTGATGCTCTTTGCCCATATGGATCAGCTGGGTATGATCGTGCGCAGGATCGACCCGGACGGCTGCGTCCGTATGGAGCGCCTGGGAGGGATCCCCGAAAAGGTGCTGCCCGGGCTCCGGATGTCCATCGCCAATCTTTTGGGGAACCCGATTCCTGCCCTTGTCGGGATCAAAGCGCATCACATGACCCCGCAGGACGAAAAATCGCGGGTCGTTCCCTATGCCGAACTCTACCTCGACTTAGGATGCGACAGCGCCGAGGCGGTGCGGGCGCTGGGGGTGGAGGTCGGGTGTCCTGTCGCTTACGAACCGTATTGCGCACGCTGGGGTAACCGGATCGTCGGAACCTCGGTGGACAACCGCGGGGGGTGCGCCGTCCTGCTCGAGACGGCGCGGCGTCTGAAGAAGAGGGCGCCCCGGTGCGAGGTGCACATCGTGGCGACCGTACAGGAGGAGTTCAACCTTCGCGGTGCGCTCGTGGCAGCGCAGAATATCGAGCCCGACATCGCCGTAGCGCTCGACGTCATGGTGGCAGGGGACACCCCGGATCTGAGGGGAAAGAACGACATTGTCCTGGGGGGCGGCCCCATCCTGGGAATGTACAGTTTCCACGGGCGGGGAACCCTCAATGGGGTGTTGCCCCATCCCGTGCTGGTCTCCTCCTTTCGGGAGAGCGCGGAGCGCCTCGGGATGCCCCTGCAGTACAACGCCGCTGCAGGCCTTCTGACGGATCTCTCTTACGTCCAGCTCGTGGGCAGAAGGGGCGTTGCGGCGCTGGATTTGGGCTTCCCCGCGCGCTACACCCACTCTCCCGTCGAGATGTGCGACCTTCGGGATCTCGAGGCTCTGGCTTGCCTCCTGGAGGAGACAGTGGCCGGATGGGGCCCCATGGATCTGAGGCGGTGAGCCCCGTGGGCTCTGGGGGAAAAGGGCTGCTCCTGGGCGTCGATATCGGAACCTACGAGTCCAAGGGATTGCTCGTCGAACCGAACGGCTGCCTGGTCGCGTCCCATGCTGTCCCGCACGAACTCCTCCTGCCCCGTCAGGGTTGGGCGGAGCACGATGCCGAATCCGTCTGGTGGGGGGATCTCTGTACCCTGACGAAGGCGCTGCTGGCGCAGTCGCGTAGGGATCCAAAGGACATCCTGGCCGTCGGCTGCAGCAGCATCGCCCCCGACATGCTCCCGGTGGACGATGCGGGGCTCCCGCTCCGAAACGCCGTTCTGTACGGTATCGATACGCGGGCACAGGCGGAGATCCGGGAGCTGGAGGAGCGCATCGGCGGACGGACGATCTTCGACCGGACGGGCAACGCGCTCTCCGCCCAGTCGGTCGGCCCCAAGATCCTCTGGCTCGCCCGCAACGAGCCGGACGTCTATCGAAGAGCCCGCCGTTTCGTCACGGGTACGACATTCCTCGTCGGCCGCCTGACGGGACGCTGGGTCGTCGATCACTACACTGCCTCCTGCATGGGGCCGTTCTACGAGCCCTCGAAAGGGGCTTGGGCCGAGGATCTGTGCAGCGGGATCGTGGAGACGGGCCGCCTGCCGGAGATTGTATGGACGGCGCAGATCGCGGGCGGAGTCACGTGCGAGGCTGCCCGAGCCACCGGATTGGCAGAGGGAACTCCCGTCATCGCCGGCACTGCGGATGCCGCAGCCGAGGCCGTGAGCGTCGGTGTCGTGGCCTCGGGCCGAGCGATGCTCATGTACGGCTCCACCATGTTCTACATTCAGGTGACCGATGCGCCGTTGCGGGATCTTCGCCTCTGGTCCGCGCCCTACCTCTTTCCCGGAACCCACGCGATGATGGGGGGCATGGCCACGACCGGAGCTCTGACCCGCTGGTTCCGGGATCAGTTGGCCCGTGACGAGGGCCGCGGCGGGGACGCCTACGCCCGTTTGGCCGAGGGGGCCGCCTCCGTACCGCCCGGAGCGGAGGGGCTTCTCGCCCTGCCCTATTTCAGCGGGGAGAGGACGCCGATCAACGATCCCCTGGCCCGTGGCGTGTTCTTCGGCCTGACGCTGTCGCACACACGGGAGCACCTGTACCGTGCCGTTCTGGAGGGAGTGGGACACGGGATACGGCAGCATCTGGATCTCCTTGAAAGCCTGGGTCATCCGCCCCGCAGGCTGATGGCCGTCGGAGGTGGGACGAAGAACCGGCCCTGGCTTCAAATGGTCAGCGACATCTCGGGCCGCGCTCAGACGGTGCCCTCGGTGACGTGGGGGGCCGCCTACGGCGACGCCTTTCTCGCTGGCATGGGAGCGGGGCTGTTCCGTGAGCCGGCGGAGGCAGACCGGTGGGTCGAGGACAGGGAGACGGTGTGTCCAGATCCGGGGCTCAAGGCGTATTACGATCGCTGCCACGAGCTCTACCTGGAACTTTACGAGCGCAACAGGGAGCTGATGCACGCCCTGTCGTCCCTGGCACGGAGCTGACGGCGAAAGCGGGCGACCGGGGAAAGAAATGTCGCTCCGACCCAGAGGCCGGGACGCGGCACCGAAAGAGCGAAAGGATGAGGATCATGAGTTGGCTGAAGGAGATGTTGGGAACCGAGAAGGCGATCATCGCCATGTGCCATATGCAAGCGATGCCGGGAGACCCCGGGTACGACAAAAAGAAGGGGATGTCCTGGGTTCTGGACATGTGCGCCAGGGATCTGAGTGCCCTGCAGGAGGGGGGGGTGGACGCGGTGATGTTCTCCAACGAGTTCAGCCTCCCCTACCTGACTCAGGTTCAGACGGAGACCGTAGCGGCCATGGCCTCCGTCATCGGGCAGCTGATGCGCGACATCCGGGTTCCGTTCGGGGTGAACGTCCTGTGGGACGCGAAGCGCTCGCTGGATCTCGCCGTGGCCACGGGGGCAAAGTTCGTCCGGGAGATCTTCACCGGCGTCTACGCCAGCGACTTCGGGCTCTGGAACACGAACGTCGGCGAGACCGTCCGGCACAGGACGGCCATCGGTGCCGAGGACGTCCGCCTGCTCTTCAACATCGTGCCCGAGGCGGCGCGCTACGTCGCGGATCGGGACATCGAAAGCGTCGCCCGATCCACGGTCTTCAACAACCGTCCGGACGCCCTCTGCGTCTCCGGGCTCGTCGCTGGGACGGAGACGGATGCCCAGATCCTGAAGCGCGTCAAGGATGCGGTGCCCGGCAGCGTGATCCTGGCCAACACCGGTTTGAGGCTGGAGAACGTCGAACAGCAGCTCTCCATCGCGGACGGAGCCGTCGTGGGCACGACCTTTAAGGTTGACGGCCGCTTCGAGAACTCCGTCGACGTCTCCCGTGTTCGTGCCTTCATGGACAAGGTCAGGACGTTCCGCTCGAGACCTTCCGTTTAGGGCCTCCAAATATCCCCGGTTCCGTGAGCCCCATTTGCGAGAACATCAAATTCGGAAGGGAGGACTCAACTGTGGCATTTCGTTTCGAACCCGCATCCAACACTGCGGCCAAGCTGTCCCCTCTTGACGTGGAGACCTATTTTGCGTTCAACGCCTCGCACCCCCGCCCTTCGGGCGAGGCGGTGCACCTGAGGCACATCTTTCGGCTTTACGTCGCGCGCGCACTCCCCAAGACGGATTGGGAGGAGATCTACGTCCTGCCGGACGCCTGTGTCGACGGCAAGCCGCTGGTTCCGGACATCCTTGGCTTGAAGGAGGGAAAGTACCTGGCGGCCTTCTGCGACAAGGATTCCGTTACCTCGGAGACCGAGGCGAAGCTCGAGATGCTGCGCGGCGAGGGAAGGGAAAGGAAACCATGAAGTACGTTCTTTGTTACGGGGATTCCAACACGTGGGGCTGCACACCAGAGACCATGGCGCGCTACGAGTTCAGCCAACGATGGCCAGGAGTGATGCAGAAGGAGCTTGGATCGGACTTTCACGTCTACGAGAACGCCCTCAATGGCCGTACGACGGTCTTTGATGATCCCATAGAGGAAGGGCGCTGCGGCAAGTCGACCCTGGAGACGGCGCTGCTGATGAACGCTCCCCTGGATCTGGTCATCCTGATGCTGGGAACCAACGACACGAAGCCCCGCTTCAACGTTTCGGCATGGGATATCGGCTGGGGAATGGATCTGCTGATCCAATACGTTCGGCGCACCCTGTCCCCGGCCCCACGGATCCTGGTCGCCTCCCCGGTCGCCCTGGGCACGAACTGGGGCAACACGATCCTGGGGACATGCTTCGACGCGGCTTCCTCAGAGAAGAGCCGGGCCCTCCCAAAGATCTATGCGTACATCGCGTCGCGCAACGGCTGCGATTTCTTCGACGCGGCCCTTCACGCCAAGGCCGGCCGGGACTGCGTTCATCTAGCCCCGGAGGAACACCGCAGACTGGGGGCGTCCCTAGCGCTTGAGGTGGAGAGGATACTTTGCGGTTCCTGAAAATGAGGGAAATGGAGCGGAGGACGATGGCAGTTCAAGCGACGCGGCTTCGAGCCGAGGGGATACGCAAGAGCTTCGGAAAAGGCCCTCAGGGCCAGCGCGTCCTGGACGGGGTCTCCCTGGCGCTGCGGCCTGGCGAATTTGTCTGTCTTTTGGGCCCCAGCGGATCCGGCAAATCGACGTTCATGAAGATCCTGGGCGGCATCGAGGCCGCCGACGAGGGAGCGCTGGTGGTCGACGGACATCCCTGCGGGCTGAGGATACCCCGTTCGCACCTGGCGCACTTCGGCTTCATCTTTCAAAGCGACAACCTCTTGCCCTGGCTGAGCGCCGAGGAAAATGTCCTCTTTCCGCTCGACACGATGGCCCTGCCGGACGGCCGAGGCCGTAAGGAGAGGAGGGCGCACGCCGTGGAGATGCTGAACCTGGTCGGTCTCTCCGACTACGGCAAGGCCTATCCCCACGAGCTGTCGGGGGGAATGAGGCAGAGGGTCGGAATCGCCCGGGCTCTGGTTCACAATCCCTCCATCCTGCTGATGGATCAGCCTCTGGGGGCCCTCGACGCCATCACGCGGCGCAAGCTCTCCTTCGAGCTTCTGCGCATCTGGAGGGAGACGCGCAAGAGCGTCGTAATGGTCACCAACAACGTGGAGGAGGCGCTGCTGCTGGCAAACCGGATCTGCGTCCTCTCCCCCCGGCCCGCCACCGTGCTCCACGAAGTCTCCGTCCCCATCCCGACGGAGGAGCGGAACGCGAATATCGTCCGAAATCCGGAATACAACCGTCTGAGGATCCTGATCGAGGGATGGGTTCGGGAGCGCTCGGGACGCTCGGAGAAGATATGATGAAGGACAACACGACTCTGGGACAGAGGGCTGTCCCGCTGGCCTTCCTTGTCCTGCTCTTTGCGGGACTGGAGTTTCTGGTTCGTGTCACGGAGCTTCCCCGTACCATCCTGCCCCCTCCGTCCTCCATCTTCGCCGAGACGGCCCGCCGGCTCTGGAGCGGCGAGTTGCTTCCCCACGTCCTCTTTACTCTGAAGGTTGTAACCGCGGGCTTCGTCTCCTCCATCCTCCTCGGCATGTCCTTGGCCGCTATCCTGTCCCAGTTTCCGTTGTGGGTCGCCGCCGTCACCCCGACGGTCATCCTCCTCATCGTCACACCAATGATCACGCTGATCCCCCTGCTCATCCTCTGGATGGGGAACGACCCCAACGTCCGCATCGTGGTTGTGGTGATTCAGGCCACGCCCATCATCCTGTTGAACACGTTGACCGGCTTCACCCACGTGGACGCCAGCTACCTGGAGCTGGCCCGCAGCACGGGCGCCGGCCGTTTCAGGATCTTCCGCAAAATCGTGTTTCCCAACGCGATGCCCCACGTCTTCACCGGCATCAAGCTGGGCTGCATCTTCTCGCTGATTGGGGCCGTCAGCGCGGATTTCGTGGCCGGATCGATCGGGCTCGGCTTCAGGATCGTTCAATACACCAAGTACATCCAGATCGAGATGGTCTACGGGACGATTCTGATCATCGGACTGATCGGCATCATCCTCTACCACCTCGTCGCTCTCGTGGAACGGCGCATCGTCATCTGGAAACGTTGACGAAAGGAAACTCTCATGAACGCAGTGACCATTCGCCTCGACAAGCTCAACAAGATATTCCGGACGCGCCATCGGGACATCCACGCCCTCTCGGATGTGGATCTCACCGTGGGCCAAGGGGAGTTCGTCTCGCTCGTTGGCCCCTCCGGCTGCGGTAAATCGACGATCCTCCGCATGCTTGCCAACATCGTCCGGCCGACCTCCGGGCGCATATCCATCAATGGGGTGGAGCTCTCCTCCCGAAGCCGCTGGCCGGAATCCTTGATCCGATCCCTCGGCCTCGTCTTCCAGGCCCCGAACCTCCTCCCATGGCTGACGGTGAGGGAGAACATCGCCTTACCGCTGCGCGTATTCCGGATGCGGGACGCTGGCCTGGAGGCTCGTCTCGACGATCTGCTCGGCCGCTTCGGGCTGGAGGATCATGCCGGGGCCTACCCGGCCGAGCTCTCAGGGGGCATGGCACAGAAGGCTGGAGTTCTCCGCGCCCTGGTGCACGACCCCGATATCCTGCTGATGGACGAACCCTTCGGCGCGCTCGACCCCATGACCCGGGAGGATCTGGATCTCGAGATCCTCGAACTTTGGCGTTCTTCGGGCAAGACGATCGTGTTCATCACCCACGACGTTGAGGAAGCGGTTCTACTCTCGACACGGGTCGTCGTCATGGGAACCGCTCCGGGACGGATTCTCGAGGAAATCTTTGTGGATCTGCCCCGGCCGAGGGTTCTCTCCCAGAGGACGGATGAGCGTTTTCTCGCCCTCTGCGCCCATATCGCCGGAACCATCGGGAACGTCGATCTCAGCCAGGTGAAGTGATGGTCATGATGAAAAGACACCGTCCGATCGTTCGTCTCGCGGCATCCGTCCTGTTCCTCGCAGTCCTTCTGCTCCTGTGGCAATGGGCTGTGGCTGAGTGGGCGATTCCGCGTTGGATACTGCCCGCTCCCCTGGCGATATTCCGAGTCATGTGGGAGCAATCGCACGTTTTCTGGCCCCACATCAGGATGAGCCTTCTCACCGTCCTTCTGGGCTTCGGCATCGCCGTCCCGCTCGGGATCCTGCTGGCGGCGCTGCTCACCAACTTCAAGTGGCTGGACAGGGCCCTGTCCCCCTACCTCATCCTGCTCGTCACGACCCCCCTGATCACACTGGTTCCCCTTCTGATGTACTGGCTGGGCTACGGGATGGGCGTTCGGGTCATTGCGGTTATCGTGCAATCGTTCCCCATCGTCAACATGAACGCCTGCACGGGCTTCGACAACGTAGCGCGGCTGCGCCTGGAGTTAATGGAGTCCATGCAAGCAGGAAGGCTCGAGACGTTCCGGAGGGTCATCCTCCCCTCGGCCATCCCAGAGGTCTTCACCGGCATCCGGTTGGCGACCATCTTCGCCACCACGGCGTGCATCAGCGCCGAATACGTCGGAGGCAACAACGGTCTCGGCAGCCAAATCATCAAGTACTCTCAGTTCATCAAGACGGAGCACGCCTTCGCCTGCATCTTCTTCGTCGCCTCCATCGGCGTATTCCTATACGGCTCCGTGGTTTTGTTCGAACGCTGCCTGATGCGTCACAGGTCATGAAGGAACCGGAAGCGGAAAGGAGGAGGATAATCACAGCGGCAGCAGCTCGTGAGGCAGGTGGAAACGAGACGGGCGATCTCCATACAGTCCAATCGCGACTCAGATAAGGAGGGTATTTGCAATGGAAAAAAGAGGGTCAGCGCTAAGTTGCAGCAGGGTGTTCCTCCAGTTTTTTCTCGTCCTCGGCGTCATTCTGACTTTGGCCGGCGTCGGGACGGGGGGCGAGCTCCGCAAGGTGAAGTATGTCTTCCCGAGGACGATCGAGGTTCTGGAGGATACTCCCTTCTGGGCCGCCATCACGCTGGGATACTGGAAGGAGGAGGGCCTGGATGTCACCCTCGACCAGGCCTTTGGGACAACCGACGTCAAGATGGTCGCTACGGGCGGAGCCCAGTTTGCGGGGCCCTCGGCCAGCATCCTTCTGGCTGCGATCGAGAACGAGATTCCCGTCAAGGCCGTCTGCCAGTACGACGCGGTGAACATCTTCGGCATGGCGGTACGCAAGGACGGGAACATCAAAACTTGGGCGGACATGAAGGGCAAGACGATCGCCCTCGGGGATGCAGCGTGGGAGATGATCGCTACCCCTACGCTGGTGGCCGCTGGCCTGGATCCCAAGAAGGATATCGAGTTCGTCGTCGCGGGGGAAAACCGAGCCCAGATGGTGCAGGAGGGCAAGCTGGACATCCTGTTCACCTGGATCGGCGAGGTCTATCAGCTCATCGCCCAGGGCTTCGACTTCCGCTATATCGACGGTAACGAGGTTCTACCCAACTGTGCCAACGCCATCGTCACCAGCACCGAGACGATCCAAAAGGATCCCGAACTCGTTCGTGGCTTTATCCGCGGCCTCCAGAAGGGCATGTACTTCGTCTACTGCAACCCGGAGGCTGGGGCCGACATCTCCGTAAGCCGCTTTCCCAACATCGACATCAGCTGGGAGGGCGCCGTCGCTGTCCAGAGAGGGCGGATCGCACAGATGTTCGGGATGAAGCCCGAGGAGAACGCCAAATTGCTGGAGAAGATCGGCTTTGCGTTCGACGACAAGTGGCAGTCCAACGTGGACTGGGCGGTCAGGACTGATGTCGTGCAGAAGCCGATTTCGCTCTCCGACATCTTCACCAACGAGTTCCTCTCCGACATCGACAGGGCAAAGGTGGAGGCGGACGCTAAAAATTACGTCTTCAAGATCCGGGATCAGCGTCTGGCCGAGGACGCCAAGAAGAGCGACAAAAAGTAAAGATCAGCCTCAAAACACTTGCCTCGAGTCAGATCCTATGCCAGGCTCGAGGCCTTTATCTCCGTAGCTTTTGCGTTTTGCTCTCATATGGCCTCATCGCTTAGAGGGGTAGTATACCCGGATTCCCCTCGCCGCCGCACTCGCCGGCCCCGTGCCGGCGAGTGCGGCATAGTGAATGCGATGCCAGTCCGACGCACTCCCCTCCACGGCGGAGTATTGGTCCATCGGCGGCACGACGATGCGATTGCGCAGGGTCAGCGGCCCCAGCCAAAAGGGCGAGAACAGATAGAACCTGTGCATGTATTGGGGGGGCGTCCCCACCTATCCCACGGGGATGTGGACCTACGGGGCCGCATCCCTCTCCCCCGACCCGGCCACGCCTATTCGGGAGGTCCGGGGCACGCGCTACTACACCAACGCCGTGCACCGTGCGGCCTTCGTGCTGCCGCCCTTTCTGGAGGACCTGATCCGCGAGGACCGATGCGGGGATTTGGAAAACAGCAGGTGAAGCATGGTGCGCCATACGGTTCCTAATGGCAAATGCCATTTGCCCCCGATACACGTAAAAACAGGACCACCAGCTAAGCCGGCAATCCTGTTGCAGGTTAGTTCACTATCTTTACATAACCTCCAGGGCATGGAGCACCACGGCGAAGAGCCTCTTCACAGCATCAAAAGCACCCTATAAACTTCATCACTGTGGCAACTATCGTTGTAGAGGCAGCCATTGACAAGACATTTGCATTGGTGACATGGACGCCTTCAGGAAGATGTTCTTTGAAAAATTCTGCAAGGGGCGCACCTATAATGCCTCCCAGTAAGCCGGAAAACAGAGCTGCAGAAACCGTTCCATTGAACAGAAGGACACAGGCCGGCCCCACACTGACTACGGGAACATAAGTGGCATACCATCCCCCCTTGTCGAATTTGTTGGCGTAAAGCAGAACCCCTATAGCGGTCCCAACAAACTGAGACAAGATGATTGCAGGTAAAGCGTCGCTACCATAAGAGGGGAGGTCCTTATTGACCATCCAGTCCACCGTCACCCCAATCAGTAGGAAAACCGAAGCCACCTCATTACCATAAAATTGGGCTTCTGAGAAATCTGCCAGGCACCTGCGGACAAACCATCCTGCGGAAAAAACATCGGGCTCGGGACTGGGCGTTTTCGGGTAATCGGCTATCGGCTTCTTCTCCACCCAGGGTAGTGCCCTGCACACCATACAGGTCAATATACCCACGAAGGCCATGGTCAACACATTGGAAACAACACCCGGAAGCTTCAAAGGAATGATGATGGATTCCGCCAACCAAGTCGCAAAAGGGGCGCTGAGCAATCCTGCCATGGCCGAGCCCACAAGGAGCGCAGGAAGACTTGGGCCATACAGCAGCATAATTGATGGAGGCGCCCCTACAACCGTGATAAAGGTAGCTACCCATGTCGTACCCATCGAATCGAAAAGGCCGATGTACCGATAGACAAAAATAGCCAGCCCCAGAGAGAGAAGCTGAGAAGCAAGAACCCATGGAAAAATACTTGGACTGCCGTAACAAACGGAAAACCCCATAAGCCTCGAATTGTTCTTTGCTAAGAACCAAGCGGCAATCCCCCCGAGGATAATTCCCGCTCCTGCAAACACACCCGCGTAAAATTGGGCCTCCACAAAGTTCATGAGAAACCAAAGGATCTGCTTGCCGAAAACACGCGTTATACCGTCAATCACATAACTGTACGTCAGGGCACCCCCTTTCCCCGAAATTGCGCCAAGCCCGGAATAAAAAGCAAACCCCATTGCGATAACAACAACAAATCCCACTAAAGAACCATTCTTTTTTTTCATTCTCCGACTCCTCAATAATATTCGTCAAGATAACGAATATAAATATCCGTGGCCGTCTTTACGGAGTCCACCATCACGTATTCGTCCGTTTGATGGGCAAGCTTATCGTCTCCGGGTCCCATAATGATGAAGGGAATCGGATGGAACACGGTGATCTGGGACATATCCGTATAGAAATATAAGCCCTTCTCCTCCGTATTCATAGCTTTTTCCCCAAGCAATTTTCGCATTCGCGACAAAATTGGAGCATCAGCAGGGGTCTCCATTGCGGGACGATTGTTGAGGACCTCCAAGTCCAGCCGTATTCGAGCATCCTCAGAGCAGATCCTCCGTATTACCTCCTCCGCCCTCGTACAAACAAGCCTGTGATCCTGCCCCGGAATGATCCGGATATCCAACTCCATGATCGCCTCGGCTGGAATAACGTTGGTCATGATCCCACCCGTCAGCCTTGTGACGGAGATGCTTGCTCTGCCCAAAATGGGATGCGACGTTTTCATATCCAAAAAAGCTCTTAATCCGTGATGAAAATCCATAAGCATGTCGATCGCGTTACGTCCCAATTCTGGCCTGGATCCATGCGCCTGGACGCCGTGAGCCGTAATACGCATCCACAGGGCCCCTTTTTCACAGGTCCCGATCCTGTTCTCCGTGGGCTCGGCGATAATGATTTCCCCCACCTTGTTAAAAATTCCCTGTCCCACCATGGAGCAGATTCCCATGCCTCCGTTCTCCTCATCGGCCGTATAGCAAAAATACACGCTTTTTTCAGGACGCCTTCCGCTTTCGAGCAATGCTAAGGCCGCCGCAGTCATAGCCGAAACGCCGGCCTTCATGTCCGAGGCTCCTCGTCCAAAAATCTTGCCATCCGTCTCATAAGCGGAGAGAGGCGGGTAAACCCACTTGGAGGGGTCCCCAAACGCTACAGTATCCACATGCCCCACAAAAGCAAGGCAGCCTTCGTCCCGTTCACCGGGAACTTCAACGACAAGCGAACTCCTTTTTGCGTCATGTTTTATCTTATGCATGACGGCATTTTTCGGGAAGCAGGAGGCGATGTGATTGACTATTTTATCCTCGTTTCCCTCAGGTTGGCTGCTGTCGATGACAATCAGTTCTTTTAGCAGTTCAACGCTTCGCTCAGCATACGTCATAAGATATTCCTTCATAAGCCAACTTATTGACCGAGTTATCTTTTGTAAGAGAACATCGCCAAATCCCCCACACCGGTTCTGCGCAGCATTCCGTATTTACTGACCCAGCCTCCGGCGCCGCCGTTTCTGCGGTAGGCACGATTTTCGAAGGAAACGATCTGACCGTTGACAATAGTGTATGTTGCCAATTTATCCTTCCTGTCGATAACCGTAACGTTTGCCAAAGCACCGACTCCCAAATGTCCCATCTTTTCTTTCCACCAGGGATTGAACGTCCTCTTCGCCAAGAGCTCCGCAGGGTTGCAGGTCATGGTGGCCACGGCGTCAGAAAGACTTAAAACCCCCATTTCAGCTAACTCGACGATGGCAGGGATATTGTCGCGAGTATCTCCAAACCCCTTCATAGTTGCATCATTCTGCCCATCGGAGATCAGGATCCCCACTTTTTTCGAGGCTAAAGCGTCATAGGCCAGTTCCTGTGCATCTTTAGGTATTTGAAGCCCCTCCCTGCTTCCTCTCCCCTCCCGCAGCATCGTTGTCACAAACTCGGCCGTCACATTATCCCCTATAAGGTCAATAACTGCCTGCATCCCCTCCGCCGGAGCCCAGTGGGTACCGCATCCGGCCGCAGTGGCATGAGCCAGATGCAAGGGGCGCCCTCGGGACAGCTCCACCATACGCTGAGCGTGAGAAGGATCCTGGGTGTGACTCATATAAACAAGCCCAACCTCCGAGGTAATCTTGAAAATCTTGTCGATATTTTCATCCGACATAATGAAGTGTCCCATGTGGTCCTTGATTCCGATTGTCAGCGGCGCGGTCGTAATGGTAATACCGTTGCGGCTCATCTTCGTGCAGGCAATATCAGGGTCCAGCTCCCCCCTGAACATCTGGATCAATTCCTCCACGTTCAGCATAGTTCCCAATACATTCACGGCCCCCAGGTAAACGCCGAGATTCATCGGAACGCCATGGTCGACCTCCGCCCCCAGAAGCGACGGCGCCATAAAGGTATTGCCAGCACCGGGGGACAGCCCCAAGGTTACGCCATCTTCAACAGCGCAGAAAATCGGATTGGTACTGACCTCAAATAAGTCCCCCAGATGCAGGTGCATGTCAATCAGGCCGGGAACCACAATGAGCCCTTCACAGCTGATGAGCATGTCCCCCTTTTCCGCCGCTATGCTGTCCGAGACCTCCGCGACGCTGTCCCCCACAATCGCCACGTCCTTAACAGCCTCAATCCGATTTTTCGGGTCAATGAGCAAGCCGCCTTTCAGGATCACCCTCCCGCCAGCAGGCAGCCCTTCTCCGGGACCGCGGCAAACCCCATCCCTCACAAAAGCGATAACATCGTCCAAAGGCCTTACATTAGCTGGATACATATTCCTTTCACTCCCCTCATTTTTTGCAGGGAATCCTCCCCGTAAAAAATAATAACAAAATAAAACAGAGATTTAATTGTCCCTGGGATACAAGAATGCTACTGAAATTTTTGGCTTAACAGGACAAGCGAATATATTCAGGAGAAACGAAAAGGGTTACAAAACACGCGCCGAAAAGGAATCGAGTATCAAACGAGGTATCCTGGAAACGCCGCCCCAAATCCTTATTCCGTTTCAGAAAGGCTGTTTATGGGAAATGAAATACAGCTTATAGGCAATTTCTACGTTCAACTGCTGGTCTCGATCACTCAAATCGCTCCCAGTAAGTTTACAGAGTTTTGAACGCCGATACTTCATGGAATTGTAATGAATGAACAACTCTCTGGCGGCACGTTTCAGATTCCAACCGCAGTGAATCAAAGTCCGGAGCGTCCTCAGGAGTTCGCTGCGATACTTTGTATCATGTTCTACAATGGGCTGAATATATTGAGCGCAAAGCGCGCCGGCATCCTCACTGTTGGCTGTGGAAGCCAAAAAACGGTAAATACCCATTTTTTCGTAATGGAGCACGCAGTTTGACAAACAAAGCTGACTCCCTAAGGTCACCGTCGTTTGAGCTTCATTGAAGCTTGAACCGATATCTTTGATGTTGGCCCGATATCTTCCCACCCCAATAGTCACCGTATATTGGCCTATTGCTGTCAACTGCTCGCGAATTCGGACGAAAGCGAGTTCCAATTTGTCTCGCATTTCCATCCGTTTATTCTCCGGGAGCGAGATGATATACACGATATGGTCGCTTTGCTTGTAGTACCTGGCATTTTCAAACTCACACAGAATATTGCGGGTAACGATATCGAAAACCAGATCCAGAGCCCTCCCAAAGTTTTCGTACCCCTTGTTGTTTGCGCATTGTAGATAAGAACATTTAAAATCGTCGACATCGGCGATAATCACGCATCCCCCGTCCCGAAAATCCCAGCCGTAGAGGCGGGAACGATTATGAATCTCGTCTTCGGACCTGATATTGTGAAAAAGCAAGTCGCTGATGAACTCGTCCCGATACTTTTCCTCTATCCTCTGATTGGAAATACGGCTCTGGAGATGAAGGCTCAGAATGATGCCCGCATACTCCACAGCCATACGAACGTAATTGTCACATGCAGAATAGACGACTCCCTTTTCCGTCAGGATATAGCCAAAAGATGCATTGCGGCTGCTGACTTGATAAACGTCGTAACCATCAAGCCAATCTTTATTATCAAGCCAATCTTTCGTCAAATGTTCCGGATCCATGTCGTTCAGGGACAAAGCCAGGGACGAATGCCCATTCGAAAAACTCAGCTCCTTGAAGCAGGTATTGATAAAGGCGACGGGCGCGCCAATATTGCGGTGCAAGACCCGCAAGATTTCCTCCGTATCCTCCCCGCTCACCGCCAGGTCAAGAAAATCCTTATGAATCTGTTCCGAATACATCAAATTAACAGTCTGCTGGTCAACGACGCGGGAAAGCACCGGATTAATGATATCGGTAAAGGCATATTCCTCAGGGATTGAGATCAAGGGCAGGCCAAGCTCGTTTGCCGTTTCAATCGCTTTTGGCGGCAGATATCCAATGAAACGACTCAACTTGACCCCGAAAGCAGCGATTCCGGCGTCATTGAGACGGCGAATCAGAAAGCTGAGATATTGGATATCATCCTTGACCGGATAAGCGGAGGTTATAAGGAATTCGCCGCCCTTCATCCAATTATAGATGTCGGGGGCATCCATGACGCTGACCATGGACACTGTCCGCTGAAGTCCATGATGGCCGGCGACGACCAATAGCCTGCTCAACGAAGGGATACGCAGCATTTCTTCGACAGTCATGATTCAGTATCTCCCGGATTCCAGTTCCTGATCGAGGCCGAAAGGAATTACCTGGATTCCCCTCACCGCCGCCTCCTCCGGCCCCGTGCGGGCGGGTGCGGCGATCCTTTTCCGTCCACTTTTCTGCCGGCCCCCTCCGGCGCCTCCCCGCGGGACTCCGCGATCAGGTCGCGCAGCGTCGCGGCACGCTCGAAGTCCAGCCGCTCCACCGCCTCCCACATCGCGCGCTCCAGCTCCTTGACCGTGAGCTTCGGGGTCTCCGCATCGCCGTCCCTCCGAGCGCCGCGTTCCGCGCCGTCCAGCGAGTAGGCCTCCAGCAGCTCCTGCGGCAGCAGGCTCTTGATCTCCTTCTCGATGTTGCGCGGCACGATTCCGTGCTTCGCGTTGAACGCCATCTGCCTCTCGCGGCGGCGTCCCGTCTCGTCCACCGCCCTGCGGATGCTCTCCGTCTCGGCGTCCGCGTAGAGGATGACCGTACTGTCCACGTTGCGTGCCGCGCGCCCCATGATCTGGATCAGCGACCGGTAGGAGCGCAGATACCCCTCCCGATCCGCGTCCAGGATGGCGACGAGCGTCACCTCCGGCAGGTCCATGCCCTCGCGCAGCAGGTTGATCCCTACCAGGACCTGGACGTCCCCCTTGCGCAGGTCGCGGATCAGCTCCGCCCGCTCGAAGGTGTTCAGCTCCGAGTGGATGTAGCGCACCTTGAACTTCAGCTCCCGCAGATAGTCCGCCAGGTCCTCGGACGAGCGCTTCGTCAGGGTGAGGACCAGCGCGCGCTCTCCCTTCTCCGACACCGTCCGCAGGCGTTCGATCAGGTCGTCGATCTGGTCCTTCGCGGGCAGGACCAGCACCTCCGGGTCCGGGATGCCCGTGGGGCGAATAACCTGCTCCACCACCTGCGCGGAGTGCTCCAGCTCATAGTCGCCCGGCGTGGCGGAGACGAAGACCGCCGTGTGCAGGTGCCCCTCGAACTCGTGCCACTCCAGGGGGCGGTTGTCCAGGCAGGAGGGCAGCCGGAAGCCGTTTTCTACCAGCACGGTCTTGCGGGCGCGGTCGCCGTTGAACATGCCCCGAACCTGAGGCAGCGTGATGTGGGACTCGTCCACGATCATCAGGAAGTCCTCGGGGAAGAAATCGACCAGCGTGCCGGGCGGGTCGCCGATATTGCGCCCGTCCAGGTAGACGGAGTAGTTCTCGATGCCCGAGCAGTACCCCACCTCGGTGAGCATCTCCAGGTCGTAGCGCGTGCGCATGCGGATGCGCTGGGCCTCCAGGAACTTCCCCTCGTTCGTGAAGCGCTCCTCCATCCGGGCCAGCTCCGCCTCGATCAGGGGCTTGGAGCGCTCGATGGCGTCCGTCTGGGTGACGTAGTGCTGCGCCGGGAAGATCGACGCCTCCGGCATCCGCTCCACCAGCTTGCCCGTCAGGGGGTTCACCAGGTCCACCCGCTCGATCTCGTCGTCGAAGAAGGTGACGCGGATACAGTTCTCGTCGTAGGCGGGGAAGATCTCGATGGTGTCGCCCCGCACGCGGAACTTCCCGGCCTCCAGCACCGTGTCGTTGCGCTCGTAATAGTTCTCCATCAGGTGCTGGAGAAAGGCGCGGTGCTCCCACCGGTCGCCCTCGGCGAATGAGAAGATGGCGTTCTCGTAGTTCTCGCGCTTCCCCAATCCGTAGATGCAGGAGACGCTGGCGACGACCAGCACGTCGCGCCGCTCGATCAGCGCCTTGGTGGCGGCCAGCCTCAGCCGCTCGATACGGTCGTTGACGGAGGCGTCCTTTTCGATGTAGGTGTCGCTGGACGGGATGTAGGCCTCCGGCTGATAGTAGTCGTAATAGCTGACGAAGTAGTGCACGGCGTTCTCCGGAAAGAACATCTTGAACTCGCTGTAGAGCTGCGCCGCCAGCGTCTTGTTGTGGGCCAGCACCAGCGTGGGACGGTTGACCGCGGCGACGACGTTGGCCATCGTGAAGGTCTTGCCGCTGCCCGTGACGCCCATCAGGGTCTGGAAACGGTCCCCCTGTCCGAGTCCCCGGGTCAGGGCCTCGATGGCCTCCGGCTGGTCGCCCGAGGCGGGCCAGTCCGAGTGCAGGATGAAATTTTTTGAGAGCAAGGTCCAATGCCTCCAACACGAAAGATTCAAGGGGAGCGCCGATGGAATCCACGCGTCCTCAGCCCGTAGGGGCCTCCCGCCGAACGCAACGCCGCTCCCCGCAGGCACAGCGATGTTCCAGCCTCCCTCCTTCAAGTTTCCTATCCTCGGAAGCCGTTTGTCAAGGGTGTTTTCCCGCGGCATTGCCACAAAGTTCATCAATACGGTATACTATTGAAGAGTTAATACGACTAAAAAGCTAACATGATACCCAAAGCAGCAAAAAATCGGGGTCTCGGAAGGAGTGCAATCCATGGCGGAGAATTGGAAGGATACCCTTACGGACAAACTCTGCGATGCTTTTCTGAAACTCGAGACGCGCCAGGAGGTCTACGACTTTCTGGAGGATGTCGCCACGATCGGGGAGCTCAAGGCGTTATCCCAACGGCTGGAGGTAGCCCGCCTGTTGAGCCAGGCAAAGACCTACCCCCAAATCGCCCAGCAGACGGGGGCGAGCACGGCCACGATCAGTCGGGTCAAAAAATTTCTGGACTACGGGGCCGGCGGGTACAAGATTGTCCTGGACCGGACCAAGGACGCGTAAATCCAAACCATTCGTCTGCTTATGTCGATGTGCGGTGCTATTGCCGCGCTATTGACGCCAGCAGATGACCTCCCCTTCAAGGCCGGCAGATCGTGAATGGCATGTCAGTCGCTTACGTCGAAACGCGGTAGCATTACCGCGTTTCGACGTAAGTAAAGAGTAGACCTGTCCACGAACTTTGCCAAAAAAGCATTTAAGAGTTATTCTTTAGGACATGAATAACTTAAAAAGATGCGAGCAATTGAAGGAAGAAGAGTATCAGGGGATATTTGGAGTAACAAAGGCTACCTTTGATAAGATGCTGTTGATTTTGGAAGAAGCTTACAAACGACTATAGTGGTCCCCATGTCAAGGACCAAAAAGGGGGAAAGAAGAGTTTAGGTCAAGGTTCAAGAAATGAGGAGCTTTTCATACATATTGCGTGGGGTTATCCTTCCCGGTAAAGCCGTGTGCGGACGCTCCTCATTATAAAATCTGAACCACCACCTCAGCCCTTCCAGCAATTCGGCCACATTCTCGTACTCGTTCAGGTAGATGCACTCGTACTTCAGGCTTCGCCATAGACGCTCAATAAAAATGGTTCCTCGTTATTTTGTGTAGGTAAGGAACTATTCTGTCAAATTCAACTGTCCTGCGCGCGACGATAGAGTCCACAGCCAATGCAGTGGACGCGATGGAGGAACTCATCGCGCTGCATGAGCGAGATGTGATACCAAATCGCGTCTAATGTGGATTGCCTCCCCTGATGAAAAATCTAAGTTCGACGACGCAAATCAAAGATTTGCTGTCTCACTTATGAAAGGGGAGGTGGTTCGCGTCAGCGAACCGGAGGGGTTGTTTCTCGGGCGCAACAACCCCCCAGCCCCTGCGGGGCAGCCCCCCTTTCAGGGGGGCCAAAAGGTACTAAGCCCTCCTTTAAACGCGAATTGGTATGAACCGTGCCAAGGCCCTCAGAAGAGCAGCCGGGAGCGCCGTGCGGCTGCTGGGTTATCTGGAGGAGTCCCCGATCATTGAGATAAGGAGGACAGCGAGCGCCCTTGGAGTGAGTTTCAACACCGTAGCCTCTGCCGTGAAGCGTCTCTGCAATGCCGGAATACTGTTCCAGGAAGGTTCGGCGTCGCGAAGCAGGACGTTCCAATATAGGGGGTATCTTGATATCCTTCGCCGCGGAACATAAAGAACGGAGGGGAGCGGCTTTGGCCGCTCCCCTCCGTATCCTATAGTCCTTTAGCTTTGGAATCAGCCCTTGGAATCAGCCTTTCAAGGCCACCCGCCCGGCGCTCGAAGCATCGCCAGAGGATACCTTGAAGCGCGACAGGGCCCCCTTCAGCCTGTCCGCCAGGACCGCAAGGCTGTCCGCCTGCTTCGCAACCTCCTCCGCCACCTTAGCCGTCTCGTCCGCAGAGCTCTGTATCATCTCCACGTTCTGGAGCATGTCCACCGTCGATTTTGTCGCGGCATCGATGCCCGAGGCGATCTCCCGGCTCGACGCCGCCTGCTCCTCCGCCACCGCCGCGATGTTCTGGATTCGATCGTTGGCCTTGTCTATCTGCCCCATCGCCTCGCTCAGGGACTCCTTGGCCTTATCCGCCTTCTCCGTCGTCCGCGTCAGAAGCTCGGAGGATTCCGTGCTCGAATTCACCGTCTCCCCTGCCCCGGTCTGCAGCGTCGTGATCAGACCCTTGACGTTGTTCGCCGCCTGACCGGAGTCCTCCGCCAGCTTACGGACCTCCTCCGCGACAACGGCAAACCCCCGCCCGGCCTCTCCGGCCCGCGCCGCCTCAATAGCGGCGTTCAGCGCCAGCAAATTCGTCTGGTCCGCTATCGACGTGATGACCCCCACAAATCCGCTGATCTGCCCCACCGATTCCACAAGCTCGCGGAGCTTCTCTCCACTCTCCTGGGACTTCCGGAACAGAAGCCCCATATCCTCGATCATCTCCTGTACCATCTCCACAGCCTGCCCCGAGACCACCGTGGTCTGAGAGATGAACTCCGCGCAATCCGTCGCCGCCTGCGCCGCAGTCATCGACGCCGCGGACATCTCCTCCGTCCCCGCGTTGCTCTCCTGCAGCGACGCGGAGTTCGACTCGCAAAGCGCCACAACACTCTCTATAGCCTGTTTTGCGTTCAGGACGGACTCGCTGGACTGATTTGACGAGGTTCGCATCGTGTCCGCACTCTCCGCGCTCCGCTCCACAATCTCCATGGCCTCCGTTATCGTCCGGCACTGTGCCTCAACCATCTCGATGAGGGCATCCGACAGCTTGCCCAACTCGTCGCGCCTCTCCTCACCCAGATCCGCGCGGGTCAACGTCAGGTCCCCGTCCCCTGCCCGTTCCGCCACGGACACCAAAAGCGAGAGCGGCTTCGTGATCATCCGCGAGATCAAAAACGCTATCAACAGCCCGACAACCACGGAGACCGCCGTCAAGGCAATCAACATCAGGACGGAGAGGCTCAAATTATCATCCGTTTGAGAAATGATCATCCTCGTGCGTTTCTGCGCCGTATCAAATATAGCGTCGCTCAGATCATCCAGGTCGTCCCCCTGCTGTTTGACGATCTTTGTGAGCTCGCTGAGACGGACGAACTGGCCCGCCAGCTCCCTCACGCCGCTCGAAAAGGCATGCAGGTGCGTCAAGGCGTCCTGGAGATCTTTGCGGACCTCCTCCGAACGCGTATCGTCCAAAAGCTTCTGTCCCCGCTTCCCCATCGCGTCCACCCGTGATAGGAGGGCATCGACGCCCGAGACGTCACGGTTCGCCATCACCCAGGAGTAGCTTCTGCGAACCTCCCCTATCTCCGTGGTCAGCGCCTCGCCCTCGCGGACCCTGTCAAGCCTGCGTCGGGCCTCGGCGGCGTTCCCTGCCGAAATGTCATCTTGCAGCTGTCGATATATGGGCACAAGGGCTTCCTCGAGTTTATCCAGAAATTCCTGAGAATCTCTGTCCAGGCCCTGAACCGTGTTCCGCTTCGCCTCCACGAGGGTGACGACCTCCTCCATGCTTTTGAAGTAGGCCTCAAGGGGGCCCTTCAGGTCCGAGATCCTGCTCAGACCGACCAGTCGGGGGTCCTCCCGATACATCTTCTCACCGCGGGCGATCCCCTCCTCCACGGCCTTCAAGGAGTCGCGCCCTACTTTCATATCATCGACGTCCTCCGCGTACAGATACCCCCTGGCGGAAAAGCGCAGGCCGCTTATCCCGTCATTCACGTCCGTGATCAAAGCGAGCACCTCGGATATCTTCGCCATAAAGCGATTGTCCTCCTGCACCCCCGATATCTTCGTCCAGGAAAACGCCACCGCGACGACGAACACCAGCAGCACAAGCCCAAACCCCAGGGACAGCTTTAGTGAAATCCTCATGTTGCGAAACATTCAGTTCACCCTCCTCACAGAAAATAGCGTCCTGTCCTCACGGCTGATTCAAAAACGCTTCTTTATATTAAAGCCAAACTAACGGATAATGTCAATAAAATTACCATCGAGTTCGATAACTGCCCCGTATAGTAACTATCGGACAGTTCGTCGGAATCAAGTCAGAACGTCTGCTCGCCGGGACGCTCATTCATAACATAAAAGCAGAGGGGAGCGGTCAAAGCGCTCCCCTCCAACCGTATGTTCAACACAAAACGGTCCACGCAAAAGCCCGCGGCCGCTCGCTGTTTTACCTCGAGAAGTCCTGAGACCTGAAGGCATCCGCAAACGGATTGAACTGAGGCTCCTCGTCGTGAGCGTTCTGCTGCTGCCTCCGGCCCTCGCGAGGCTCCTCTCTCTTATGGGACTCCTCGCCGTGCCGGGCCGGATGATCCTGCTCCTCGAGCGCGCTGATGGAGAGGCGCATCCTGCGCTGCTCGGGATTGACCTCGATGACGCGGGCCAGCACCTCCTGCTTCTCTTGTAGGACGTCTCCAGGCTTCTCCACGCGCCGGGTGCTCAGCTGGGAGATGTGGATGAGGGCCTCGACCCCCTCCTCGACCTCGACAAAGGCGCCGAAGTCCGCCAGGCGGACCACCTTGACCGTGATGTCGGAGCCCTTGGCATAGCGCTGATCGATATCCTTCCAGGGATCGTTCAGCTGCTTGTAGCCCAGGCTGATGCGGCGCTTCTCGGTGTCCACGTCCAGGACCAGCACCCGGACCTCCTGCCCCTTGCGGAAGGCCTCCTTGGGATGGCGGATACGGGCCCAGCTGATGTCCCCGATGTGGACGAGCCCCTCGATACCGGGCTCCAGCTCGACGAAGGCCCCGAAGTCCGTGACGTTCGTCACGGTCCCGGTCATGACGTCGTCCTTGTGGATGCGCTCGCCGACGGTCAGCCAGGGATTGCCCTCCACCTGCTTGATGCTCAGGGAGATACGGTCGTTCTCCTTATCGATCCCGATGACCTTGACGGTGACCTTGTCGCCCTTCTTGAAGCTGTCGCGGATACGCACGTTCCGCTTCCACGTGATCTCGCTCATGTGCACCAGGCCGTCCACGGCGCCGACGTTGACGAAGACGCCGAAGTCGGTCAGGCTGCTGACCTCGCCCTCGATGATGTCGCCCTCGTGCACCTCTTCGTAGAACTTGGCCCTCCGCTCCGCGGCCTCCTTCTCGACGAGGGACTTCCGCGAGAAGACGATGCGGTGCTTTCTGCGATCCTTTTCAAGCAATTTAGCGTCAAAAACCTGCTCGATGAAGTTCCCCAGGTTGACCCCCCTGCCGTCGGCGGAGAGGTGAGATATGGGCATGAAGCCCTCGAGGCCGCAGCAGTCCACCATCAAGCCGCCCTTGACCTTGCGGACTCCTCGAACCTGAACGATCTCGTTCTGAGCAAGTTTATCTTCAAATTCGGCCCACCGACGGTCGAACTCGTGCCGCCAGCGGCTGAGCAGGAGCTGCGCCTCCTCACCCTCGCGAAGGTTGATGACCTGAACCTCGATCTCGTCCCCCTTCTTGGGCTTCTCCGCGTCCCCCACCAGAATGCGGTGCGTCCATTCCTTTCCGGGAAGGTAGCCCTCGCACTTGTAACCGACATCGACCAGCCAGCCGTTCTCCGTCTCCGCGATCACGGTACCGGTCCGGACGTCGCCCTTGCGAAGCCCGGAGATGTCGTACTGCTCCATCATGCTCTCCATCGTCTCCTGAGCGGCAGCCTCCTGCCCCTCTCCCTGCAGACCCTGCTCCATATCCTTGTCCATAACCTGATCCATAAACCATAGCCCCCTTGACTGCCTACATTCTCGCAATTTTGTTACTTATTTCTGTGATAAGCCACTCGGGCGTGCTGGCCCCCGCGGCTATACCAATCCTCTGCCTGCCCTCGAACCACCCCCTGTCGAGCTCCTCGGCGCTCTCTATCCAAAGGACGTCCAAGCCGTTCGTCTCCGCTATATTCCTCAGCTTCCCCGTGTTGGCGCTCTCCCGGCCGCCGATCAGGACCACCCCATCCACACGCCCCACAAGCGCACGCACCGCGTCCTGACGCTCCACGGTCGCGCGGCAAATCGTGTTGCAGACCCGCAGCTCCCCCGCCCGACGCACCAGGACCGCGGCCACCGAGGACAGGCGTTCCTCCTGCTGGGTCGTCTGGGAGATCAGGGCGACGCGCCCCCGCTTGGGAAGGCATTCCGCCTCGGCCTCGTCGGCCACGACATCGAGCCCTCCATCCACGTATCCCATGATCGAGCGTATCTCCGGGTGGTTCCGGTCCCCCAGGAGGACGATATGATACCCCTCGTCCGAAAGGGAGTTCGCGAGGTCCTGAGCCCTGCGGACAAAGGGACAAGTCGTGTCGATGACGCAGACGCCCTTCCCCCGCAGCTCGTTCAGGACCGCGCGGGACTCCCCATGGGCGCGTATCAGCACCTTGACCCCAGGCGGGACCTCGGAGGCATCCTTCGCCACCCGCAGCCCCATGGCCCTGAGACGTGCGACCTCCTGGGGGTTGTGAATCGGCATGCCAATAGTCCAGACCGCCCGCTCCGTATCCCCGGCCGTCAGGGCCTCCAGAATCGCATCTACGGCACGCTTCACGCCGAAGCAGAAACCGGCGCGCTCGGCCATCACAATCTCCTTCAAATCACATCAATCCAAATAATATCATTCCAGATGACATCATTCAAAACCTCGCCCCAATCCCCGCCTCTGGCCCTTCAAACACCGCCGCGAGAGCCCTCCAGATGACGCGACGCCGCATCCCGGACCCGTCTCTCCAACTCCGAGGCGGAGAGAGCGGAAGTATCATACCACAAGGCGGGCTCAAATTTGCCGAACCACGTCATCTGCCGGCGACAAAACGCACGGGTCCTGCTTATATCCCCTTCGAGCGCCTCATCCAGACTCAGCCGCCCGCGATACCAGGCCGCCAGCTCCCGGTACCCGAATCCCTGCATGGAGGGGAAACGCTCGTCGAAGCCATGCTCGATCAGCCACGAGACCTCCTCGGGATAGCCGGAGGCGAACTGCTGCCGCGCACGCCCGGCAATCCGCTCGAAGAGCTCGGGCCTCGGCCGGTTCAGCCCGACATACAGCACGTTCAGACCGGAGTCTGCCTTCTCCCCCTCCGCGTAGAGGCGGGAGGGGGGCGTCCCGGTCAGGTCCCAGATCTCCAGCGCGCGCACGACGCGGCGGACGTCGTTGGGATGCAGCCGGTTCGCCGTGACCTCATCGACCTCGGCGAGGCGGGCGTGAAGCGCAGAGGCCCCCTCCAGCGCGGCGCGTTCCTCGTAGCGGCGCCGCACCTCCGGGTCGTGGGGAAGGGAGACGTTCATGGCGGCGTGAAACAACGCATTATAGTAGAAGGGCGTCCCCCCGACGAACAGCGGGACCCGGCCGCGGGCGCGTATCCGACGCACGGCGCCGAGGGCCAGAGAGACGAAATCGGACACGGTGAACACCTCGTCGGGGTCCGCCACGTCCACGGCATGGTGCGGGACCCGGCGGCGTTCCGAGGCCGCTATCTTGTCGGTCCCCACGTCCATGTAGCGGTACACCTGGCGGGAGTCCACCGAGATGATCTCCGCCCCCAGATGGACGGCCAGCTCGAGGCTCACGGCCGTCTTGCCGACGGCCGTGGGACCGATCAGCGCGACGACGGGCTGCCGGTCGCCGCGGGACGGGGTCTCCGTATTTTCTCCAGGAAATTCCATGGCTCCAGGCTCCTTTAAAAATGTGCAGAGTATAACACAGTGTACGGCACAACGTCCCGGACGTGAAGCCCTCTTGTGGTCGGGACCGGCCCCTTGCCTCCTCCATCCGATTCTTTGGTAGAATAACGAATAATGAGAGTACCGAGCCCGATTTGATTGTCCGATTGCTCCGATCTGGAAGGAATGAGGCTGAAAGGAATGAAGCTCATGTTCACGACTGTATCCGTTTTTTCAATATCCGTCCGTTCGCTTTTCGCCGCCCTGCTCCTCTGCATCCTGCCCTTCCCGCCCGCCGCGGCGGCGCACGAGGCGCGGGTCGTCATCGAGTACGGGTACTCCGACGCACGGGATTTTCATGAGGGACTGGCCGCCGTCAAGTCGAACGACGCGTGGGGCTACATCGA
>NZ_CAUUWA010000018.1 GCF_963548695.1 uncultured Fretibacterium sp. | reverse complement strand
TCACGGCATCGGATTGATCCAGACCCGGCGGCCCGGGGGAACGGGGCTGTTCGAGGGGCGGTAGGCCTTCAGGATCGCCCCGCCGGAACGAAGCGTGCAGTGCAGCTCCCGTCCCTGGTATTGGACGTGCTCCACCTCCGCCGGAAGCCCCTTCCCGCCGTCGGACAGGGCGAGCTGTTCCGGGCGGAGGGGGTAAACCCCCTCGTCCCTCCACACCCCGGCGTCCGCGTTCCCCGGCCACGTCCAGAAGGCCCCGCCCTCGGCCCCCTCGGGGCGGAAAAGCCGGTCCTCCCAGCGGCCCCGGATCAGGTTAGCCTTGGAGACGAAGCGCGCCACGAACGGCGACGCGGGGGCCATATAGACCTCCTGCGGGGACCCGACCTGCTCTACTCTGCCGCCGTTCATCACCACGACCCTGTCCGCCAGGGCCATGGCCTCCTCCTGGTCATGGGTGACGTAGACGAAGGTCGAGCCGTGCCGCCTGTGCAGCGACGCGATCTCCTGACGCATCTCGATCCTCAGCTCCGCGTCGAGGGCCGAGAGCGGTTCGTCCATCAGCAGGATGCCGGGGCTCCCCGCCAGGGCGCGGGCCAGGGAGACCCGCTGGCGCTGCCCTCCGGAAAGCTGGGCCGGGCGGCGGTCCGCCAGGGCCTCGAGCCCCAGGGGCCGGAGGAGCCTCAGGGCCTCCTCCCGGCCGCCCTCCTGGCCGCGGTACTTCAGGGCGAAGAGGACGTGCTCCGCCACCGTCATGTGCGGCCACAGGGCGAAGGACTGAAAGACCATCCCCACCCCGCGGTCCTCCGGCGGAAGGCGGAAAGCGGCCGAGGAAACGACGCGGCCGTCGAAGAGCACCGACCCCGCGGACGGTTTCTCGAAGCCCGCCAGCAGGCGCAGCAGGGTCGTCTTGCCGCAGCCCGAGGGCCCCAGGACGGCGGTGAAGCTCCCCGCCGGAAACTCCGCGTCCACGCGGTTCAGGGCCGAACAGCCGCCGAACCGCTTCTCCAGCTCCACCACGGAGACGAAAACGCTCATACGCCGACTTCCTTTCTTTCATATCGGTTCACTCGTTCGTATCGGTTCACCCACCGGCGCAGCGCCAGCCCCACCAGGAGCAGAAGGGCGAGAAGCCCCAGGACGAGCACCGAAAAGGCGCAGGAAAGGGCGACGTCCCCCGCCTGCTCGAAGTTCAGAACCACCATGCCCACGGTCTCCGCCCCCAGGGCCCCCAGGATGGAGGAGACCGTGAGCTCCGTCAGCGCATGGGCCGTCGTCATGAAGAAACCGGAGAGGAGCCCGGAGGAGATCAGGGGGATGAGAATGCGGCGCCAACAGGCCCATCGCCCGGCCCCGCAGACGCTGGCGGCCTCCTCCACGGAACGGTCCACCTGCTGCAGCGCGCTTGCACTGGCGCGGAACTGCAGAACGCTGAAGCGCACGACGTAGGCGATGGCCAGCAGGGTCGTGGTGCCGTAGATCCCGGGGCGCCAGCCCGGCAGGGGCTCCACCCACGCCAGGATCATCGCCAGGGCGAAGACCGTCCCGGGCAGGACGAACGGCAGCGAGAGGGCCACCTCGGCGAACCGGAACGCGATCCCCGGACGCCGCACCCTTCCCCAGGCGACGGCCGAGCCGATGAAGATCGCGCACACCCCCGTGAACAGGGCGAGCCGGAAACTGTTGCCCAGGGCCCCCAGGGCCTTGGGGTCGCCAAGGAGGAAGGCGAAGTTGTCCAGGGAGAGGTTTGCCGTTGCGAAGCTCAGGCCCCACGCCCTGAGCAGGGAGGCCGCCAGCATGGACGCGAGGGGCAGGAGCGAGGTCAGCGCGACGAAGGCCCAGAGCAGCCCCTCGACCCAGGGACGGAGGCGTCCGAGCTCGCAGCGGGGCTGACGGTCGGGCACGAGGCTCTCCAGCACCTCCCCACGGCGCAGGAAGCGCCACAGTGCGGCGCAGCTCAGGAGGGCGAGCCCGCCCAGCATCACGGACAGGGCCGCCGCACGCCCAAAGGCGGAGGGACCGAACCCGACGACCTCCTGGTAGATGAGGGTGCTCAGCACGTTGATGTTCTTGCGCGCCCCCAGGAAGGCGGGGATCCCGAAGTTGTCCAGGCCCGCGAGGAGCACGGTCATGGCCCCGCCCACGATGCCGGGAAGGGCGGAGGGAACGGTGACGGACCGGAAGGTCCTCCACGGTCCGGCGCCGGAGCAGCGGGCCGCCCATTCGGCCTCGCGCGGAACCTTCCGGAGCGCGTTCAGGCAGAATAGGAAGGCCAGGGGCGCGTGGCAGATCCCCATGACCCCGACGATCCCCTGCCAGCTGTAGGCCGAGGGGACGTTCCACCCGGTGAACTGGGCCAGGAACCCGCCCGGGCCGGCGAAGCGCGCCCAGGCCAGAGAGGTGATGTAGGACGGGATGACGAACGGCATGATGAAGAGCCCCTCCAGAATCCTCTTCCCCCGGATGTCGGTGTGGGCGATGAGCCATGCCTGAACGAGCCCTACGGAGGACGCGAGGAGCGTCGAGGCCCCGACGATGCCGATGGTGTTGAGGATGCCCGCACGCACGCGTTCGGAGGCCGCCAGGTCCGCGTAGAGCCCCAGGGTCGGGCCGCCGTCGCTCCACACGCTCAGCCAGAAGAGGCGCAGGAAGGGAAGGACGAAGAAAAAGAAGAGCGGGAGGGCAACGCTCCATCCGCCGGGAAAACGCCGCAGCGAAAAGCGTCCCCAGCCCTCCCGCAGGGCGTACTCGGGCAAGGCCGTCCTCAATAGCCGAAAAGCTCCGAGAACCGGGCCTTGTCGCCCTCGCGCTCCCGGATCAGCATGGCGGAGTCGGCGCTCAGGACCGTCACCTGGTCGATGCCGAGCAGCCCGTCGGGAACGGGGACGCCGCGGCGCACGGGGACGTACCCCATCCCGGAGAAGAGCGCCTGTCCCTTTTCGGAGAGGAGAAAGTCCACGAAGCGCTTCGCCTCGCCGCGAACTTCCTCCCGGGCGACGATGCCCACCGGCTCCGTGATGACGGGCGAGCCCTCCTCGGGGTAGACGTAGTCGACGGGCGAGCCCTTGGCCTTGGCGCGCCGGGCCATGTAGTCCACGACGGGGCCGAAGAGCCTGTCCCCGCCCGTCACCGCGGTGATGATGCTCCCGTTGCCCTTGCCGACCGCCACGGCGTTCGCCTTCATCCCCTCGTAAAACTCCCAGCCGAAGCCCTCCGAACGGGTCAGGACGCCGAGCTGGTAGGCCGCGGCCCCCGAGTAGAGCGGGCTCGCGATCATGGCCCTGTCGGCGTTCTCCGGGTCGAGGAGCGCCTTCCACGTGGGCTCGACGGCCTTTCCCGCGGACGTGTTGAAGAGAAGGACCGTGGCGAGCACCTTCGTCCCGCAGTAGGTCCCGTCGGGGTCCTGCACGGAGTCGGGCAGCGCGGACGCCTCGGGGGAGCGGTAGACGGCCAGGACCCCCTCGGCCTTCAGGCGCTCGAACGTCACGGCGTCGGCGAGCAGAAGGAGGTCGGCCTGCACCCGTCCGGTCATCCTCTCCGCCAGGACCTTGCTCACCACCTCCTCCGTGCCCGAGCGGAACACGCGGACCTCGACGCCCGGGCAGCTCTCCGCGAACGCCTCGACCAGGGTCCGGACGTCCCCGTCGGGCTGGGAGGTGTAGAGCAGGAGCGGCTCCGCCCGGGCCGAAACGGCAAAACAGAACGTCATCGCCAGCAGCGCGGCGAGGTTCAAAGTTCGTCTCATGAATTTCCCCTCCGGTTTTTCAAGCATCCTTTTTTTCAAGCATCCTTGTCATTATATATCGCTTTGGGGAGAAGGGGGACGGAAAGGATACGGATGGGTGCGAACCGACTCCGGAGCTCCCGGCCCGGAATCTTCGGAGGAAAAAGTTTGCAGGCTGGAATCTTTTGTCCCCGGCAGCGGCGGGTTATGTTATGCTGGAGAAAGCACAGGCCCGTTGAGGGTCAAGACGGAATATTGCAAGGGAGGGATTTTGTCGTGAGAACCAAGGCGATGACGTTCGTTTTTCTGTTGTGTTTCCTTCTGTTCGGCCCGCCTCTTTCGTGTGCCGCCCGTGCCGCGGACAACAAGGGGGCGGACCCCCAGATGGATGCGGTACTGCGGCAGCTGAAGACGATGCGGTGGATGCTGGATTACATGACGGTGATCTTTGTGGCGGCCTCCGAGGACAAGAAGGTCCTGCTGGATGAGCTCAAGGCCATCCGCTCGGAGGGGGGCTTGTCCATCCGAAACGAGCTGAAGGACCTCCGGGACGAGGAACGCAAGGCCATATCGGAGGAACTGAAGTCCCTGCGTGAGGAGGAAAGGAACCTGCTTCGGAAGGAGTTTTCCGAGCTGCGGGAATATCGGGACATCGAACTTTTGAAGGAGATGCGGGCTTTGAGCGCGGAGAACAAGGCGCTCTCCGAAAAGGTGAAGGGCCTGGGTGCGGAAAACGAGGCGCTCCTTGGAGAGATGCGCAACTTCCGCGCCGACCTGGAGGTCCTTCGGCTGAGCCTGGAGCGCATGCTGAGCGTCTCCCCGGAGCCGTCACCGGCTCTCTTCGCCTCGGCGGATGTTCCGGCCTCGGACGATTCGCCGGCCCCAAACGGAGCCGCGGACATGAAGGAGGCATTGTCCGGGCTGCCTGTCGGGGACAGGACCGCGCTGGGGTTGCTCATGAGCATGTACGGCCTGCTCGTCGCGAACCAAGGCAGCAGCCAGAGCGATGCCGACTCCCTGGCGGACCGGGCCGGGTACCGGGCGGACGAAATCCTCACGCACCTGGATGTCCTGCGCAAGGCGGCCTCAGCCGCCTACGACAGCCACTACGCCTACGACATGGGTACGGCGCAGCACCGCGCCATCGCGCGGCAGATCAACGCGGACCCCGTGGCCTTCATCAGGTCGCGCATGGGAGAATACCTGGACGGCAGGGCAAAGAGCAAGTTTGATGGAATCGGCACGGTCCGGATATTCAACGAGTGGGACTGGGCCGTAGGGGTCGACGTGTCGCACGAGTCCGGGGAGGTCCGAGCGGAGCTGGCCCGGCCCCGGCGGAGACTCCAGTACGGGGACACCCTGCTCGACGGGAATCTCCATCCCTGGAAGGGCGGGGACGTCATCTATATGCCCGTAAACTTTCACGTGCCGAAGGGCTCGTGAGGACGAAATTTGAATTTGATTGAGTAGGAGGATAAAGCGATGTTCAAGACGATGAAAAGAAAAACGGGAACCCGTGTGGGGTTTGTCGGTACGCTTGTGGCCTGTGTCCTTTTGCTCCCGGCCCTCTGCGACGGAGCGGAGACTCGGAAAGACATCGACCTGGAGGCCCTGAGGAGCATGGTGGAATCCTTTGCTACGACCATCGCCGCAACATCGGAGGACAACGCGGCCCTGAGACGGGAGATAGCCTCCCTGAGGGAGGAACTGGCCTCGTTGCGCGGGGCTGCTCCGAAAAAAGGAGAGACTGGAGGTACGCAGCAGAAGCCGGCCGCTGGCAACGCGGCCATGCTGCGCGAAATGCAGTCTGCCGAGAGGGCCAGCCAGATCCGCTCCCTCCTGCGCACCATGAAATCCGCCGCGGTCATCTTTTATGCCGAGGAGCTGGGTTCCATCATGGAGGACCCCACACGCTTTCGGGAGAAGGTCAACGGCGATCCCCTGGCCGTCAGGAACATACTGGGCAAATACCTGGATGTACCCGCGACATACGACGAGAGCTGCCATTTCTACGTCCTCAATGACAATCAGTGGTTGGTGGGTTACGACCTGGCGGGTGAGGACAAGTCGACCCTGGAGAGGCTCGCCGCGATGGCCAGACAGCCGGGCGCGAATTTGGTCAACCTGGATCAGAGCGTCTGGAACGGAGGGCTTGTTATCTGCATGAAGGTGCGGTGACCGGCGGACGGGAGAAGCTGGATTAATTCGGATCAATAAGGAGGAATTTGATCATGAGGACCAAAACAGGAACGTTCATTTTTCTGCTCTGTTTCCTTCTGTTCTCTTTTCTTCCGGCCAGCCCGCTTCCTCTGCGTGCCGCCCGTGCCGCGGAGGAGGGGGTGGACCCCCGGAAGGACATCGACCCGGAGGTACTGAGGAGCATGGCGGAATCCTTTGCCGCTACCATCGCTGCCGCATCGGAGGATAACGCAGCCCTGAGACGGGAGATAGCCTCCCTGAGGGAGGAACTGGCCTTAGTGCGTGGAAACGTCCCGCAAAAAGGGGAGGCTGGAGGTACGCAGCCGTCGGCCGTCGGCAACGCGGCCATGCTGCGAGAAATGCAGTCCACCGAGGAGGTCCAACGGATCATCTCCCTCCTTCGCACCATGAAAAACGCCGCATTCATGTATTATCTCTACGAGATAATGCCCATTAGGGAGGACTCCACTAGGGTGGACTCCGCTAAGGTGGACTACGCAAACTTTAGGGATAAGGTCAACCACGACCCCCTGGCCGTCAGGAACATACTGGGCAAATACCTGGATGCGCCCGAAACCTTCGACGAGACCTGCCATTTCTACGTCCTCGAGGATGACAGGTGGTTGGTGGGCTACGACCTGGCAGGCGAGGACGAGTCGACCCTGGAGAGGCTCGCCGTAATGGCCAGGCGGCCGGGCGCGAATTTGGTCAACCTGGATCAGAGTATCTGGAACGGAGGCCTTGTTATTTGGGTCTGCATAAAGCTTCTGTGACCGGCGGACGGGAGAAGCCGGGTTATGATATATAACATAGGAAGGACTTTTCTGGACGCGAGATGGAGTGGACCGGAACGTGGAGCATTCCGAAGACAGTGCGTTTAATACGAGTACACGATTTGGGAGGTGTGACAGAAGATGGACGGAAAGTGCAAGTGGTTAGAGTGGATTTGCAGCAAACGCGGATTAGGGTTGATTTTGATTGTGGTATCGCTGCTGATGATCGTTGCAATATTAGCAAAGCCAAATTGGTTAATCAATCTGTTGGCCCATATTCTTTTGTGGGGAGGGCTCTTTGTCGTCATAGTAACTGGGTGGTATTATTTTCATTGCAAACCTTTCCCCTCAAAACCCATAGAATCTGGAGATAAAACCTCAATCCAGGCCTGGGGTACGTCGATTTTGACGATTCTGGAGACCCGGCGTAGCTGGCTTATCGGCTTTGATGTTGCAATAGGGACTTTTGCTGCAAGCTATTTGAAACTTTTCATGGACAAACGTAAAATTGAGAACCTCAATCAGGAGCTTGCATTCCTGGGGCTTTTTATTTTCTTTTTTCTTGCTTTTAATCATGGTTGGGCGTCATGGGCCTATGTCCGAGAGGTCAAAAAATGCCCATCCGCTCGGTTCTCAAAGGAGGAGGGGGTCTGGCTGCTTGAGGTGACCGACGAGGTCCTTCATCGTTTGATTCGAGTGGATGTACTCGGCCTTTTTATTTTGGTGATCGTGATAGGGCATCTTTTCAGCCTGCATTACTGATGCTGCGACACGGCCTTCGCTGACTTCCCGATTGCCCGCCGACCCGCCCGAATGGCCTCGGCGTGCGGGCGCATTGCCGCGATCTGCCGCAACTCCCTGAAGCCGCTGGCGCAAACGCTGCGCTGTGGACACCGTCAGGGAAAATCCCCCTCGGGTCCGTCAGGGACTCGAGGGGGATTTCGATAAGATGGCAAGCGGCCGCTTTTGACTTGGATGCGGATGCCGGCCTCCTGTTTTCCTCGCCCTCTATCCCTTCGGCGGCAGGTGCAGGGCCCTGTCCAGGACATCCAGCGACGCCTCCCTGACCGCCTCGCCGAGGGTGGGGTGTGCGTGGATCGTGGCGACGATCTCGTCGACGGTCAGCTCGGACCTCATGGCAAGCGCGCCCTCCGCAATCAGGTCCGTGGCCCTGGGGCCCAGGACGTGCATGCCCAGGATCTCGCCCGTTTCCCTGTCCGAGATAACCTTGACCATCCCGTCGGGCATCCCCGCGATCAGGGCCTTGGCGTTGGAGTTCATGGGGAAGCGTCCTACGGTGAAGTCCCAACCGGACCGCGTCAGCTCCTCCTCCGTACGGCCCACCCCCGCGAGCTCGGGCGTGGTGTAGACGGCGCTCGGGACGACACGGTAGTCCATGGCCGCCCTGAGCCCCATGATGACCTCCGCGGCGACCTCCCCCTCGGCCGAGGCGACATGTGCCAGCATGATGGGCGAGGCACAGTCCCCTATGGCGTGGATGCCGGGCACGCTGGTCCTCATCCGCTCGTCGACCGCAATCCCCCCCCGGTCGGTCCGGACCCCGATCTCCTCGAGCCCGAGTCCCCGGGTGAAGGGACGGCGTCCCGTGCAGACGAAGACCTTCTCCGTGACGATCTCCTCCTCCACGCCCGCCGTGACGGCCGTCGCGTACCCACTGCCCGAGGCGCGGACCGACTTGACCGTCGCGGAGGTCAGGAAGCGGATGCCACGGGCCTCCAGTATCTGCCTGAGGTACCCCACGAGCTCGACGTCCAGGTTTGGCAGTATCTCCGGCAGCATCTCGACGACGGTGACCTCGACGCCCAGAGCGGAGAATATGGAGGCGAACTCGATGCCAATAACCCCGCCTCCGACGAGCAGAATGGACTTGGGTAACATCTCCAGCCCCAGGACTCCATCGCTGGTGAGGATTCCGGGCAGGTCGAACCCGGGAACGGGCGGCAGCGCGGGGACGGAGCCCGTGGCGACGATGAAGGCATCGGCCGACAGAGACCGCACCGTGCCGTCCTCCTGCGTGACTGCGACCTCCCCGGGAGAGCGGAAGACCGCATTCCCCTGGACGACCTCCACCCCATTGGCCCCCAGAAGGAAGCCGACCCCCTCGACGAGGCGTGCGACAACCTCCTCCTTATGCCGCATCAACACACTCCAATCGACGCGGGCCTCCTTGACGAAGAGCCCGAGGGGTTCCCCCTCCCGGGCGGCAGAGGCCAGCTCCGCCGTGTGGAGCAGGACCTTGGTCGGAATGCAGCCCCTGTTGAGGCATGTCCCTCCCAGGGCGTTCTTCTCCACGAGGATGACGGAGGCCCCCAGCTGCGCGGCGCGCAGTGCGGCGACGTACCCCCCGGTCCCTCCGCCTATGACTACGACCCTCTTCGACCCTTTCGCCATAATCCTTCCTCCCTTACTGTGTGAATTCGGATGCCCCGTTCAGGAGCCGGAGCCCTCCTCGGACGAATCCTCCTCCGGCGGCGCGGACCCTCTCTGCAATGCCCCCGGAGTGACCCCGAAGGCCCTCTTGAAGGCGAGACCGAAGTAAGCGATGTTGCCATACCCCGATTCCCGGGCGGCCCGCCGCACCGAGGCCCCCGAGAGAAGAAGATCGCGAGCCCGCTGCATTCTGGCGTCCTTCAGGATGTCCATGAAACGGACGCCCTCCTCCCGGAACAGGCGGCTGAGGTGTCCCGGGCTGACCCCGACGTGTTTCGCCGCCCCCTCCAAGGAGGCCTTGCCGGGCTCCTCCCGGATGAACGCCATAGCCCTCCGCACGGGGGAGCGCACTGCATCGCCCCGCACCTCAGGGGGAGGGGAGGGCCTGCGCTCCGCCAACTCCTCGAGCGCCTCCCTGAGCCCCCGTTCCAGCGCCTCGATGCGCGCAGTCCGGTGAATCTCCTCCTCCCGGCGACGGATGCACTTCTCCACGGCCTCCCGCAGCGCCTGGGCCCTCACCGGCTTGAGGAGGAGGGTGACGACCTCGTCCTCAAGGGCCCGGTTCAGGTTGGCAAGGGTGTTGTGGGCCGTGACGACCATGACTTGGGCGCCGAGCCCTTCACCGCGCAGTTCCTCCAGGGCCAGCATTCCGTTCCCGCCGGGAAGGTTGATGTCCAGCAGCACGATGTCCGGAGAACGTTCCCGGGCAAGTCGCTCGAACTCCGGGACGCTTCCCGCCTCCTCTATCTCGAGCCCCGGGAAAAAGCCGTGAAGCAGCATGACCAGGGCATCGCGCTCCAGCTTCTCGTCCTCGACGACGAGCGCCCTCAGAGGAGGAATGTCAGGGAGTTCGGACTCGAGCAGCGCGGTCTGCGGGATCATGGAAGGTTCACCGGCCTCTCCGGGAGACGCAGCTCGACACGGGTTCCTCCGCAAGGGACGCTTCGGACGTCCAGGGATGCGGACTTCCCATAGTAGAGGCTCAGCCGCTTTCGGACGTTCGCCAACCCCATCCCCTCCCGAAAGCCGCTCGCCTTGAACCCCACCCCGTTGTCCCTCAGGACGACGTGAATGGCATCCCCGTCTTTTTTCGCCGTCAGCAAGAGCCTGCCCTCCCGAAGCGAAGGTTCAAGCCCATGGATCAGGGCGTTCTCCGCCAAGGGCTGGATCAGCATGAAGGGCACCAAGCACTCCCGGACCTCCGGATCCTCCTTGATGAAGAAGGAGAGGCGGTCTCCAAACCGCACACGGTATATGGCAAGATAGCTGCGCACGCACTGAAGCTCCTCGCCGAGAGAGACCAATCCGTGCTCTCCCTGTTCCTGCAGTGTGTAGCGCAGATAGTCCGCGAGCTGCTCGGTCATCTCCACCGTCCTATCCGCCGCCTCGAACAGGGCGAGGCGCGCGATGCAGTTCAGGCTGTTGAAGAGGAAGTGGGGGTTGATCTGGCTCCTCAGAGCCTTCAGCTGGGCGCGGTGAAGCGCGTGCTCCATGCCCGCGCTCTTTTGTCTTTGCTGGGAGAGCAGAAGGCTCTGTTCCAGGATCTTCTGCCGGGCCAGGTTGATCTCGCACAGTTCGACGATCTGGGTGGAGAGCAGGCGTATGATCTCGAGCGCACGTTTCAGCTCCGTCTCATCCATGATGGGGAGTTGTCGATACTTTTCCATCAGGAAAGCGCGCTCCTCGTCGTTTCTCACAAAGGTCCACCGTCTCGAGATGGCCTCGAGCTCCGCGTCGCCGGTGAGCCCGGGCTGAACCTGCCCCGAGGCCAGAAAGCCCGCGAGGCGGCCGTTGATATGAAGGGGGGCGCACAGATCGGTGAGGCCGTTGGAACAGGTGTAAATATGAATGTCCCCCTGTTTCAGCGAGGTCCGCAGGGCCCTTTTGTCGCACGCGTCGCAGATGGCCTTTCCCTTGCGTATCGAGTGCACGTAGTCGCAGAACTCCGAGACGCTCACCAAGATGACCTTCCGCCCCTTCGGGGTCAGCAGGCAAACGCCCACCTGGAAGAGACGGGCAAAACTCCGCAGGAGCTCATTCAGCTTCTCGATGTCCACCGTCTCGTGCCACCACTCGAGGGAGCCGTACTCGAATCCTTCGTTGGGCGCAGCCGTCCCCTTCGTCTTGCCTTGCCCGTCCTGTTCGAATGATATTGTTTCTGTTAATATGTTATTTTTTATGATATTACTTTGTGCCCCCATTGATTTTTCAACTCCTATGGTATAAAATATAGCATAAAGATAAAAAATATGCTATAACTTCGTGCGAGTCTTTTCCAAAATCGTAACCAGAGTCATAGCTATTGTAGGGTATTTTCGTCGCTTAAAAATAGATTCAATATTGAGGCAGGAGGGGTACGCCAATGAGGCGTTTCATTGTGGAGCTGGGTATGGGGTCGGATCTTCATGGAGGAGATGTCACGAAGGCGGCGATGCGGGCGGTGCGCGATGCCGTGTCCAGAAGTTGCCTTTGCGGCCTCTTCGAGGTGGCCGGATTGAAGCGTCCGGAGGACATGTTCATTCACCTGAAGGTGTGCTGCCCCACACCGGAGCGGCTGGACAGGGAACAGGTGGCCGGGTCGGTTCCCTTCGGCAAGGTGGAGCTCGAGGTTCGGGAGGGAGGGATGGTCGCGGAGGGGATCCAGCTCCCCCAGCTGGGAGAGGGCAGCTCCATCGTGGTGGCGCTGGTGTCCCTGACCGTCTGCGTGGAGTGAATGGCAGGTCTCGAGGTGAATGACAGATTAAGGAGGTAAGGGCATGAAGGTCACGAAAGAGAAACTCCTGGACATGTACAGGACGATGTTCATGATTCGTTCCTTCGAACTGAAGGCGGCCGAGCTCTTCGCGGCCGGAAGGATCCCGGGCTTCGTCCACCTCTACGTGGGGGAGGAGGCCGTCGCCACGGGGGTATGCGCCAATCTGAAGGAGAGCGACTACATCACCAGCACCCACCGCGGGCATGGACACCTGCTGGCCAAGGGGGGCGACGTCAACCTGATGATGGCCGAAGTCTTCGGGAAGGCCTCGGGTTACTGCAAGGGCAAGGGGGGATCCATGCACATCGCCGACGTGAACCTGGGTATCCTCGGGGCCAACGGAATCGTGGGGGCGGGGTTCCCGATCGCCGTCGGCGCGGCGTTCTCCTGCAAATACCGTAAGACCGGCGACGTGGTGGTCTGCTTCTTCGGGGACGCAGCCTCGAACCGGGGGACGTTCCACGAGGGGATCAACTTCGCCTCCATCCACAAACTGCCGGTCGTCTTCGTCTGCGAGAACAACATGTACGGCATCTCCAACTATCAGAAGGCGGGCATGAACATCAACGACATCGCGGACCGGGCCGAGGGATACGGCATACCGGGTGCGAGTGTGGACGGCAACGACGTCATGGCCGTCTACGAGGCGGCGAGTGCGGCGATCGAAAACGCCCGGAAGGGCGACGGGCCGAGTCTGATCGAGTGCAAGACCTGGCGTCAGCGCGGCCATTTCGAGGGTGATCCCGGGAAGTACAAGGATCCCGAGGAGCAGAAGAGCTGGGTCGCCAAGGACCCGTTGCCACGTCTCGAGAAGCGCCTGGAGGAGCTGAAGTACGCGTCCGGGGACGAGCTCGAGTCCATGCGGAAGGAGATCGTTCAGAAGATCGAGGCCGCGGTCCGGTTTGCGGAGAGCGGCGCCGACCCCGCGCCAAGCGAGCTGCTCACCGACGTGCTGGCCTGAGCGCGTTCCGAAAAGGAGGGGTGAAAACGATGGCTCAGATGAGTTGCAGCGAAGCGATAAGGGACGGCATCCGCATGGAGATGCGCAGGGACCCCAATGTGTTTCTGGCAGGGGAGGATGTGGGGATCTTCGGCGGCTGCTTTGGCGTGACGGCGGGCCTACTGGACGAGTTCGGCAAGGAACGCGTCGTGGACACGCCGGTCACCGAGACGGCGATCATGGGGCTCGGTGTGGGCTCTGCCGCTACGGGGCTGCGCCCGGTCGTGGAGATCATGTTCGCCGACTTCATGGGCGTCTGCCTGGACGAGCTCTACAACCAGGCGGCCAAGATGCGCTACATGTTCGGCGGAAAGACGAAGATCCCGATGGTGATCCGTGCGCCCGTCGGCGCGGGTGTCTCGGCTGCGGCCCAGCACTCTCAGTCCAACGAGGCGTGGTTCACTCACATTCCGGGCATCAAGGTCGTCATGCCGGCCTCGCCGGCGGACGCCAAGGGGCTCATGGAGGCCGCCGTCCGCGACGACAATCCCGTTGTCTACCTGGAGCACAAGCTGATGCTGGGGGTGCAGGGCGACGTCCCGGAGGGAGAGTACATCGTCCCGATCGGCAAGGCGGACATCAAGCGCTCCGGCAAGGACGTCAGCCTCATCGCCTGGTCCGCCATGGTGCCGAAGTCCCTTGCCGCGGCCGAGATGCTGGCGGCGGAGGGCATCGATGCGGAGGTCGTGGACCTGCGGACCCTCACGCCCCTTGACAGGGAGACCCTGCTGGGGTCCGTGGAGAGGACCGGACGCGCGGTGGTGGTGCACGAGGCCGTCAAGACCGGAGGGTTCGGCGGGGAGGTCGCCGCCGTCATTGCGGATGAGGGGTTCAACTTCCTGGATGCCCCCGTCAAGCGCGTCGCCGCCCCCGATACCCCCATTCCCTTCAGCCCCGTCCTGGAAAAGCTCTGGATTCCCGACGAGGCACGTATCGTCGCTGCGGCGAAGGAACTGGTCCGGGGCTGAGCCCCGGACCGGCAGGATACGCGGATGGCAGCGCCCACGACGGTGGGAATCATCGCCAATCCGGCCTCCGGAAAGGATATTCGTCGCCTGGTCGCCTACGGTACGGTCTTCGACAATCAGGAGAAGGTGAATATCGTCCGCAGGGTGCTGCTCGCCCTTTCGGGAACGGGGGTCGGGCGCGTGCTCTACATGCCGGACTACTACGGCATCGTCGAAAAAGCGGTCGAGGGCATGCGCAGCCAGGACTCCCTGAGGCTGGAGGTTGCGCCGCTGGAGATGGAGCTGACGGCGACCCAGCTCGACTCCAGCAATGCTGCGGCTGCTCTTGCGGAGATCGGAGCGGCATGCATCGTGACGATGGGGGGCGATGGGACGAATCGCATGGTCGCCAAGTGCTGCGGAGACGTCCCCCTGCTCCCCATCTCCACGGGGACGAACAACGTTTTTCCCCTCTTTCTGGAGGGGACGATCGCAGGGATTGCCGCCGGCGTCGTCGCACGGGGCTGCGCCGGACCGGACGCCGTGTACCGCGCAAAACGCCTCACGGTGTTTCGGAACGGAATCCCCGCGGACATCGCCCTGATCGATGCGGTGGTCCTGGACAACCCGTTCGTCGCCTCCCGCGCGATGTGGGAGGTGGAGGACATGTGCATGGCGGTCCTGACACGCGGTGAGCCCCATAATATCGGCATCGCCTCCCTGTTGGGCACGCTGGACCCCGTGACCGTCCACGACCCCTGGGGGGCCTCCATCGTCCTGGACCCCTCGAAGCGGGACCGGGTGGCCGCCATCGCCCCGGGGCTCCTGCTTCCGGTCGGAACGTCCGCTCCGCGCCGCATGAAGCTTGGAGAGAGCGTGGAGATCGCGCCCGTCCCGTGTATCGTCGCCCTGGACGGCGAGCGGGAGGTGGAGTTCCGGGAGGGGGATCGGGGGGAAATTCGTTTGGACCGGGACGGCCCGAACGTGGTAGTCCCGGATCGGGCTCTCAGGAATGCCGTTGCCGGCGGCTTCTTCAGTCGGCCGGACGTGCTGGGGATTCATCTATAACGACAACGAAGAGTGCTGGAGGTCACCCATGGCAACCGAGATCACAATGCCCAAGCTGGGGCTCACCATGAAGGTCGGCAGGATAGGTAAATGGCTCAAGAAAGAGGGCGATCTCGTCAAAAAGGGCGAGGCGATCGCGGAGGTGTTGACGGACAAGATCACAAACGTGCTCGAGGCCGCGGTGGAGGGGGTGCTTCTGAGGATCGCGGCTCCCGTCGGCACGCAGCTTCCCGTGGGTGGGGTGATGGGCTATATTGGGGCGGCCGGCGAGAGCGTTCCCGACGCGGTGGGACCGGCACCGGCCGCCGAGGCGGCGAAGCCCGCTGCGCCGGTGTCCGCGCCGGGCCCGGTTCCGGGCTCCAGCGAGAAAAGGCCGAGGGCGACACCCGTGGCCCGCAAGCTGGCCGAGCAACACGGCGTCGACCTGTCGCGCCTCGTGGGTACGGGGCCGAACGGCAGTATTGTGCGCGAGGACGTGGAAAAGGCCCTGGCGCAGGGCATCCCTGCTCCATCGGCCCCGGCCGAGCCTGAGGTGTTGGAGGTCATGCCCTACGCCGGGCTGCGTCAGGTCATCGGGGAGAACATGCTGAAGAGCTGGCTGGAGGTCCCGAAGGTCGACCATCACGCCAGCGTGGACATGACGGAACTGCTGGCCGCGAGGCGGGCCATCAACGAGGGGCTGCCGGAGGGCGAGAGGGTCTCCGTGACGGACCTTCTCGTCTTGCTCGTCGCCCGGGCCCTGGAGAAGAAGAGGATCTTCAACGCGCACATGGAGCCGGATGGGATTAAAATCTACCGCAACGTCCACATGGGGATAGCGATTGCGCTGGAAAACGCCCTGGTGGTGCCCGTCGTGCGTGACGCCAACAAGAAACGGCTCCGCGAGATCAGCGCGGAGATTAGGGACTTGGCGGCGCGGGCGCGGGAGAACCGCCTGACGGAGACGGATTTCATCGGAGGGACCTTTACCCTGACGAACCTGGGCGGATACCGTTCGACAGAGCACTTTACACCGATCATCAACCCGCCTCAGGCGGCCATTCTGGGCATCGGCCGCACCAGGGACATGCCGGCCGCTGTAGACGGGGAGGTCCGCATCCGGCCGATGATGGCGCTGTCGCTGTCGCACGACCACAGGATTGTGGACGGCGCTCCGGCGGCGGAGTTCCTGGGCATTCTGATGCGGATGATCGAGGCGCCCTCCCGGGCGTTGTATTAGGGCACGGTATCGGGAAGGAGCTCCCCATACGGTAGCCGCCGGAGCTGAGCCGGAGGCGATGCTAGCGCGTCGCGGTTGTGTGCGCTCTGTCGGCCGGGGTAATCGCGCTTATAAAAACGGATGAAAATTTGCCTCCCTTTTCGGGGGAGGCAAATTTATGTATGCTCTTTTGATTCCCCTCAGAGGGGGTTCCTGCTCCCCGTGGGTTCCGCGGCCTTGTATGGTTTTATTGCGTGATTTTTTATCCTGGCCAGGAGAGCATGAAACGCGTTCGGTTGAAGTTCACAGAATCGTGGAACCGAAGGTATCCTCCCATTGTAATGAAAATATCTGCGCCTGAATGCAGATATTTTCATTAGCATCTTGTTTGAATGGATACCGTACGCTATACTCCAGTAAAAATATTTGCGCTTGGGAACAGAAATTTTTACTGTGATGAGGGACTTATGGAGATCAAGAGGGACGCCTATCTGAAAAAACTGATTTCGCGAAAACATAACGGACTGATAAAGGTAGTCACCGGAATCAGGCGATGCGGGAAGTCATATCTTCTGTTTACTCTCTTCAAGAATTATCTGATGGAACATGGGATAGACCAGCAGCATATCATTGAGATAGCCTTCGATTCCTTCAAGAACGAGAGATACCGCGATCCGCATGTATTTTACCCTTTTATGGAAGAACAGCTCAAGGATGACGGATTGTATTATATCCTTCTGGACGAGATTCAGCTTTTAGATGACTTTGAATCGGTGCTCAATGGCTTGATTCGGATCGAAAATGCGGACGTCTATGTGACCGGAAGCAACGCTAAATTCCTTTCAAAGGACGTTATCACCGAATTTCGTGGCCGGGGAGATGAGGTTCGTATGTACCCTCTCGGCTTTGCGGAATTCATGTCCGTTTATCCAGAATCGAAATATGACGGCTGGAACGAATACATGCTTTATGGCGGGTTGCCCTCTATCCTCACCTATACGGAAGAGGAGCAGAAAATTTCATTTTTGAAGAGGTTGTTCGAGGAGACTTATATCCAGGACATCATTGGGAGAAATAACATACGCAATCGGGATGAATTGGAAGACCTGCTCAATATCATATCCTCTGCAATCGGCTCGCTCACCAATCCCAAAAAGCTCTCCGATACGTTCAAGAGCATGAAGCGGAAGGTCATAAGTCCCGTAACCGTTAAAAAGTATCTGGATTATCTCTGTGATGCGTTTTTGATCGATAAGGCACAGCGATACGATATAAAAGGGAAAAAATATATCAACACTCCACTGAAATATTATTTCACGGATATCGGCCTGAGAAACGCAAGGCTGAATTTTCGCCAGTTGGAGGAAAACCATACGATGGAGAATATCATTTTCAACGAACTGAAAATCCGAGGATACAATGTGGATGTGGGATTGGTGACCTGCACGGAAAAAAACTCGAAGGGCCATGCCGTAAGGAAACAACTCGAAGTGGATTTTGTCTGCAACAAGGGGTCGAAGCGATGCTATATCCAGTCCACATTCGCAATCCCGGACCGTGAGAAATTGGGACAGGAGGAGGGCTCTCTGGTTCGCATTCCGGACTCCTTCAAGAAGATCATTATCGCCAAGGACGCAGCATCTCAGAGGTTTACGGAATCGGGAACCCTGATCCTGAACATCTTTGATTTCCTTCTGAATGAAAACAGTCTGGAATTCTAGGAAAGCGCTGATTAAAACAAAAGTGCATATATTATCAAGAGAAAACATGCAAAGCATCCATAGACAAAAATCTCCAGCGCTTTCTTAAAAATTAACATTGGGGGCTTCGTGGATTAGACAGCGCTTCCCAAGATTATATGGTTGTGCATCATGGGCCTATACACGGGAGGCTGAAAAATGCCGGCCCGCCCGAATGGCCTCGGCGTGCGGGTGCGTCAGGGAGTACAGGACGAAGTACTCCAGGGGAGGGAGCTCGAAGTCCAGCAGCGGGACCGCCGCGAGGGCGCCCGAGTCCAGATGTCCTCCGATCAGCCTGCGGGGCAGGAAGCTGTACTTGTCCTCCTTCAGGACGTAGGGGATGATCTTGCTGCCGATGTCGATATCCAGCTCGAAGCTGGGGAGCCGTCCGAACAGCTGCCTGACCGTATGCGTGTCCAGGAAGCTGGAGTACAGGATGGGAAGGCCGGGCAGGTCCCGCAGGCGGACGCCCTCGCGGCGCCTGGGGTTGGCGCCGCGGGTCACCAGCAGCATCGCGTCGCGGTACAGCAGGTCGCAGACATACCCCTTCCGATTGCAGGGATGATGGGTGTAGCCGACGTCGAAGGCTCCGCTCAGGACCCTGTCGATGACCTCGCTCGAATGTCTCAGGACCAGACGGAACGCGCTGCGGGGCAGTGCGTTCCGAAGCCTGTGAACCTCCTCCGGAAAACAATCGAAAAAAGCGTGGACGCAGCCGACCAGCAGACGCCCGGGGTCCCGTCCCATCGTTCCGATGCGCTCGAGGGCGCTCTTTTCCAGCGACAGAATTCTCTCCGCGTAGCCGACCAGTTCGTTTCCCGCCGCGGTGGGCTCCACGCGCCCTCGGAGCCGCGTAAGCAGCGTCTGCCCAACCTCACGCTCCAGCTCCTGCACGCGCCCGCTGATCGTGGACTGGGAGACGTGGAGCCTGCACGCGGACCTCGTGAAGCTCCCCGTCTCGACGACGTCCAGAAACGACCTGAGAAATTCCGTGTTCATGTCACGCATCCCCTTCCCTATCGAAAATCCAGAATCGAAAATCCAGATCCGAAAAAACCGATGGAGCCCATCGAAAAATCCCGTTTTACGGCGGGGACTCCCTGGGGTATCCTGTCTCAAGTTTGTCGAGTCAACCTCGTTCGGCGATCAGGGAGATTATATCGTTTTTCCGCACTCTTAATACTTCGGAGGTGACCCATGGGCCGTCTGCTGATGGTGGAGAGCTGGGTGGGAGCGACGGGAAGGCTGCTGCCGCCCAAGATTCCGGAGCTCGGACATTCCTACACGCTGGTCACGCGAGATCCCGGGCGTTATCGATCGTCCTGTGGCCGGGACGGGCATCCGGTGCTGGAGTACGCGGACGAGGTCGTCGTGGCGGAGACGAACGAGCTCGAGCCGATGCTGGAGGCGCTGGGCGGCCGGTCGTTCGACGGGGTCCTGACGGTCTGCGACTACTACGTCGAGACGGTGCGTCAGACGGCGCAGCGTCTGGGAGTTCCCTGCCCCTTCCCAGAACGCGTCGGCGACGTGCGCCGGAAGCATCTCATGCGCAGGTGTCTCGATGCGGCGGGGCTGGGGAATGCTCGCCACGTGGCGGCGTCCGACTGGGCGGGGGTGGCGGAGGGAGCCCGAATGCTGGGGTACCCTCTCGTCCTCAAGCCCTCGGACCTGGCGTCCAGCGCGTTCGTCCGGATCGTTCGGGACGGTGACGGCCTGCGTGAGGCGTTCCAGGCCCTGGAGTCCTTCCCCATGAACTTCAGAGGCCAGAGGAGGGAGCCGGTGTTCCTGCTGGAGGAGTACCTCGAAGGGCCGGAATTCAGCGTGGAGAGCGTATCGGCCGGCGGGACGACGACGGTGCTGGGGGTCACCGACAAGTCCGTGACGGGGGACCCCTTCTTCATCGAGGACGGCCACATGTTCCCGGCGGACCTGAGCGATGCCGAGGAGCGGCGAGTGACGGACTACGTGCTGGACGTCCTGAGGGCCGTGGGGTTCGATCATGGAGTCGCCCATACGGAGGTCAAGCTGACCTCCGAAGGGCCCAGGATCGTCGAGATCAATCCGCGGCTCCCCGGCAACTACATCGTGGAGCTCGTGGAGCGCGTGACGGGGATCGACATGCTCCAAACCTTCGTGGAGCTTGCGCTGGGAAAGGCGCCTTCCCCGGAGATGCGGGGCCGCGGGACCGGCAGCGCCGCCATCCTCTTTCTCGTCCCCGATGGGTCCGGGACGGTTCGGAGCCTGAGCGGCGCCGATGAGGCGGCGCGGAGCCCCGGCGTCGTGCGTTGTTTCTTCGAGGACTGCGTCGGTCGGGAAATAGCCCCCGCCATAGACAACGCCTGTTATCTCGGACATGTCGTGACCCGGGACGAGGAGGGGCCCGGAGCCCGAGCGCTGGCCCGGAGGGCGTTGGACGGGGTCCGCGTCGATTTCGCGTGACTTTCGGGGGGAAAGGGGCATAGCCATCGTGGCGAACCACAGGAAAAGCCTGGCCGTCCTGCTGGTCTTCACCTTCTTCATGGTGACGGGCTTCGAGATGATCATGCCGCTGATCATCGGGCACTACGTCGACGACCTCGGATTTCTCGCGACGAAGGTCGCCCTTGCCCTGGCAGTCAGGAAGTTCTCGCAGCAGGGGCTGGCGATGTTCGGGGGGCTTCTGGCGGACCGCCGGGACATCAGAAGCCTGATTTCCCTCGGGATGTTTCTGCGGGTGCTGGGATTTTCTGCGCTGGGCTTTACGCGGACGTTTCCCGGACTGCTGCTGTCCATGGCCTTCATCGGGTTCGGCGGCGTCCTGTTCGAGCCCGCCTACCAGACGGCTATCGCTTTTTTGACGACGGACGGGAACCGTGCGCGTTACCTCTCGCTGAACAACACCGTCGTCGGAGTCGCCTCCACCCTGGGGCCCCTGATCGGGGCGCTGCTGCTGAGGGTCGATTTCCGCGGGGTCTGTCTTGGGGCCGCGGCCTGTTTCCTGATCAATCTGGCCATCGCGGCGGCGTGGATGCCGCGCGTCCACGGCGGCACGCGTCCCGTCCCGGTCCGGCGGTCCTTCTCGACCCTGGCCGGGGATGGGCGCTACCTCCGTTTCGTCGGTCTGATGGTCGTGTTCTGGCTGGCCGCGTCCCAGATCGACATCAGCTTCCCCCTGCGCATCCGGGAGATAGCCGGGACGCCGGAGAGCGTCAGCTGGATGTACTCCGTCTACGCGGCGGTCACCGCCCTGTTTCAATATCCCCTGGTCTCGTGGCTGCTCAGGAGATACAGCCCGCGGCGGATTGCGGCTGCGGGGACGGGAATCGTGGGGCTGTCCCTCCTCTGCGTTCCCCTCGTGGCGCGGACGGGACCGTTCCTGGCGCTCGTCGCCCTGCTGACGCTCGGGATGCTGCTCGCGCGCCCCAACCAGCAGAGCCTGGCCCTGGCCCTGGCGGACAGGGAGGCGACGGGGCTCTACGTGGGGTTCAACTACCTCGGGTTCGCCGTTGGCAGCGGAGGAGGAGCGCTTCTCGGCGGGATGCTCTTCGACCTGTCCCGCCTTTGGGGAACGCCGAACCTTCCGTGGCCGCTGTACGGGGTCGTCGCCCTGCTTGCGGCGGTGGGGTTCGCGAGGGGAAGGGAGTTCGACGGGGTGTGATGAATTGGGATTCCGAAGGGACGAGTCCCTTCGGCGGGGTTCGGGGCGGAGCCCCGAGAAGTTTGTTTGTTGCTTTTATCCGTTTCTTAACGAGCAATGGAGGAGAGAACATGAGAAAGACCGCATTATCGTTACCCCGGCTGTGGTTCGCAGGCACACTGCTTTTGGCGGCACTTTTGGTCTTGGCCGGCTGGAGGCCGGCGGAGGCCGGGCGCGGAAACGACGAACTGGTCCTGGTGGAGCGGGAGATCGCCTGCAACACGGATCCCGCCTTCTACCCCGGCTCCAACCACTACGTCAAGAGCGGGGCTGCGGAGCTGTTGTTCAAGGTGGACCCCCAAGGGGTCGTGCAGCCCTCCCTGGCGCAGGGGATCGAGCAGGTCGATCCCCATACCTGGCGGATACGCCTGAGGCCGGAGGGGCGGTTCTGGAGCGGCAAGAGCATCGACGCCGAGTCGGTCGTCGCGTCGCTCGAGCGGTCGCGCAGGACGAACGTCAGGGCCGCTCCCTTTCTGGATGGGCTCTCGTTCGAGCCTCTGGACAGGTGGACCGTCGAGGTGACGACGAAGCGGAAGAACCTGTCGGTGCCCCTGAGCCTGTCCTACATGGAACTGTGCATCATCAACGCGGACGCGCCCCACACCTCCGTGGAGACGATGGACATGAGCGGCATGTACCGCGTCGTATCGTTCGAGCCGAAGAAGAGGATGGTCCTGGAACGCAGCCTTAATTACTACGGGGAGAAGCCCGTCATCGGAAGGATCGTCCACGAGGAGATATCGGACGCGGAGACGCGGGTCCTGGCGATATTGAGCGGGCGCGCGGACATCGTGATGCACATCCCGCCCGAGCACATGGCTCAGTTCGATGGGAGGAAGGACGTCGTTCTGCACACGACGCCCCCCGCCAGCACGGAGACCGTCTACCTGAACCTCTCCAGGCCGCAGCTGCGGGACGTCCGGGTTCGGCAGGCCCTGTCATGGGGTCTGAACCGCGGGGAGCTGGTGCTGTTGGGGGCCGAGGGGCGGAGCTTCCCCGTGACGACGTGGCTGGGGTCCAACCCGAGGTACAGGGACAGCGTCGGCGGAATTTACGACCATTACGACCCCGAACGGGCGGGGGCGCTCCTGGATGAGGCGGGCTGGAAGTTGGAGAAGGACGGCCTGCGACGCCGTGACGGCGTCGTCCTCTCGATGCGGCTCATGACCTGGGGGCCGGGCAAGGCCGTTGGCGAGGCCATTCAGCATCAATGGACAAAGCTGGGCGTCGCGGCCGAGGTGCGGCACGGCGACTACAGCCTGATCCAGACGGCTCGGGAGACGGGCGACTGGGACGCGCTCATCGAGGGTTGGCAGACCTTCGGGGACGAGTTCGCCCTTCTGAGCGGCCAGTTCGCCCCCAAGGGGACCGCGAACTACGGCGGCTACGACGATGCGGAGACGAACGCGTTGCTCGAGGAGCTCTCGAACGCGGGGACGGAGGCGGCGCGGCGCGAGTTGGCCATGAAGGTAGACGCACGGGTGGCCGAACGGGCCCCGTGTATCTTCCTTTATCCACGCCCCGAGGGGGTGGCTACGCGCGCGGACCTGAAGGGGTACGTGGACCACTTCAGAAAATTCGAGAACGCGATCAACGCGCAGCTGCACTTTGAATGAGCAATGAGGAATGAGCGATGAGGAATGAGCGACGAGGGCGCCCCGGATGATCCCGCCCGTATGGCCCGGTCGAGGCCCCGAATGAACGCATTCCACCGGGGGGTCCGTCCCTCCGCGCGGGCGGGCGCGCTTCTGAGAAAACTGGCGGAGATGGCCGTGACCCTTCTGCTGGCGACCCTGGTCCTGTTCGTGCTGACGCACATGGCTCCGGGGGACCCGGTTCGGCTGATGCTGGGGGAGCCGGAGATCGGCACGGCGAACTCGGAAGCCTATCGGCTGCGGTATGCCGAGATGAGGCGGGAGCTTCGGCTGGACGACAACCTGTTCCTCCAGTATGGCGTGTGGCTGGGACGCCTGTTTCGGTTCGACCTGGGGCGCTCCATCCACACCCGGCGCCCCGTGAGGACGGAGCTCCTGGAGCGTTTGCCCGCAACGCTCCAGTTGGCCCTTCCGGCGCTGTCGCTGCAGCTGGTCCTGGGGACCGTCCTGGGCGTCGCCTCCGCGGTGAACCGGGGGCGCATGACGGACCACGCCATTCGCGTCGGCTGCGTCGTCCTGGCGTCCGTCCCCGTCTTCGCGCTGGGGCTGGCGCTGCTGTACTTCTTCGGGGTGCGCCATGCCCTCTATACGATTGCCAACGAAGCGGGCTGGGGGCGCTTGTGGCTTCCCGCGACGACCCTGGGGCTCATCGCCGCGCCCCCGCTGGCCCGCATGATTCGCACGAATCTTCTGCAGGAGTTCGGAAGGCCGTATATCCTGGCGGCCCTGTCCCGGGGGCTGCGAAGGCGGCAGATCGTCCGGGGCGCGTTCCGGAACGTCCTGCTTCCCGTCGTCACGATGACGGCCCTCTCCGCTGCCTCGCTGGTGGGGGGCGCCGTCGTGGTGGAGAGCGTGTTCTCCTGGCCGGGCATCGGCAAGTACGCACTGGACAGCATTCTGCTTCACGACTATCCGGTGATCCAGGGCTACGGGTTCGTCACCATCGTGATGATCCTCCTGATCAATCTGGGGGTGGACATCGTTTACATCTGTCTCGACCCGAGGCTGCGGGGACGCTCGGGATACGGAAATGCGGAGGGCGAAGCCCATGCCTGATTCGCTCAGGGCCGGGGTTGCGCTGCTCGCGCTTCTCGTCCTGGCCGTCGTCTGTGCGGACCTCGTCGCGCCCTTCGACCCTCTGGAACAGAGCCCTACGGTCCGCCTGTCCCCTCCCTCCATGGAACACCCTCTTGGGACCGACGCCTTTGGGAGGGACATCCTCTCCCGCGTCCTGTACGGCGGGCGCTTCACCCTGACGGCCTCCTTCGCGGCGCTGTCCGCCGCGCTCTGCCTCGGTGTCTGCGCGGGGATGGCCGCCGGGATCCTGGGCGGCCTCTGCGACGCAGTGCTCATGCGGATCGTCGACGTGCTGATGGCCTTTCCGTTCACCGTGCTGGCCCTCGTCGTCACGGCGCTCTTCGGGACGGGGTTCCTCCATCTGCTCTTTGCCGTTGCCGCCGTGTGGTGGGTGCCCTTCGCCCGGCTTGCCCGGAGCATCACGCTGAGCTCCGGGAACGATACCGAGGTCGCGGCGGCCCGTGTCCTCGGGGCAAGCGGCCTCACCATTGCCGTCCACGAGATTTTGCCGAAGGTGACCGGACCCGCATGGGTCCTCGCGACGTTCGAGCTGGGGAAGCTCATCCTTTCCCTTTCGGCCCTGTCCTTCTTCGGCCTCGGGGCGAAACCCCCTTCCCCGGAGTGGGGAACGATGCTGGCGGACGCCAAGGTACACTTCTTCAGGGCCCCTCACCTCCTGCTGGGGCCGGCGCTCTTCATCTTTCTGACGGTGCTGTCCCTGAACCTGATGGGGGAAGGACTGAGGGACCGACTGGACCCGTTCGAGATCCCCGGATTCTGACGGGCGGCGCCGACGGAAAATACCGCGGAAAAAACTCAAGGGAAGCGCTGATTAAAACAAAATCGCATATTTTGCCAGGGATAAATATGCAAAACATCTATGGGCAAAAATATCCAGCGCTTCCCTAAAAATTAACATGGGGGCTTTGATAGAGAACCTAAGCGACCAACACAACTCGCATACGCTCGTTGGTTGTCTGCTTACGCCCCCTGATGAAGCCCCTAAGCGACCGACACGGCTCGTACCTCGCCGGTCGTCTGCTTAAAGCCCCCACGCCGCTATCCCGATAGCGGCGGCCCCGGCAAGTTTTTACTCAAAACAGGCAAGCTGGGGTACCACCGGGGTGCTTCATGGATTAAATCAGCGTTTCCCAAGGATGAATCGAACGGAAGGAATGGGGGGGAAGCCGGGATGGAAAGGGAGGTCCTGAGGGTCCGGGACCTGTGGGTGTACCATCGGAGCGACGACGGGGGGACTGCGACGCTGAAGGGCGTCGATTTTTCTCTGGCGGCCGGGGAGTGTCTGAGCGTCCTTGGCGAGAGCGGGGCGGGGAAATCGACCCTGGCGAGGGTCATGACCGGCCTGCTTCCCCCGTCGGCCAGGGCCCTTGGGCGAATGCACCTGGACGGGACGGAGCTCGACCTCTCGTCCGGCGGGACGGACTGGCCGGGAATCCGGGGTTCGAGGATCGGCCTCGTCCTCCAGGACGCCCAGCAGGCGCTGAATCCTGTGCGGAAGGTCGAGGCTCATTTCAGGGAGACGCTCCTCTTTCACCATGCCGTCCCCCGTGACGAAGTGCTCCCGACCGCAAGACGCATCCTCGAATTTCTGAACTTCGGGGATCCGGATGCGGTCCTGGACTCCTACCCCTTCCAGCTCAGCGGAGGAATGTGTCAGAGGGTGTGCATCGCGTTGGCGCTGTGCCTGCGTCCCCGTGTGCTGATTGCGGACGAGGCGACCTCCGCGCTGGACGGGGTGAGCCGTGCGGAGGTCATCGGGCTCCTGAGGAAAACGCGGGAGCGCCTGGGGCTCTCCATCGTGTTCATCACCCACGATATCGCCGCCGCCTGTTCGGCCGCCGAAAAGCTTCTCGTCCTCGAGGATGGGACCGTCAGGGACTACGGCCCCGTTCGCTCCGTGCTCGGCAGTCCGCGATCGGCGTTCACATCCGGGCTCGTCGGCGCCGCCCGGAGGATACCGGTGCTGAGTACGGAGGCCGGGGGAGGGCTCGGGGCCCGTCCGGCGGTGCTGGAGGTCGAGAATTTGAGCAAGTCCTTCGGGGGCGGTGCGGTGCTGTGCGGGCTCTCCCTGTCCGTGGCGAGGGGGGAGATCGTCGGGGTCCTGGGTGGGAGCGGATGCGGAAAGTCCACCCTGGCCCGCTGCCTCGTGGGGCTGGAGGAGCCCGATTCCGGTCGGATTCTGTTCGAGGGGGAAAGCCTGTCCGCCTGGCGGGAACGGGACAGGAAGGGGCTCAACCGCGGCGTACAACTCATCTTTCAGGACGGCCGCGCCTGCCTGAACCCCGGGCGCAGGGTGCTCGCTCTCGCAGGGGAGCCCCTGAGGTACATGAAGCTGTGCGGAAAGCGCGAGCGGGACGCCGCCGCCGCCCGCTCCCTGACGGAGGCCGGCATCGGAGAGGAGCTCTTCATGCGGCGGCCGCCGGAGCTGAGTACGGGACAGTGCCAGCGCGTCGCGATTGCGCGCGCTCTGTCGGCCGGTCCCCGGCTCCTGATATGCGACGAGGCGACCTCCGCGCTGGACGCGGCCACCCGGAATCAGGTTCTGGAGTTTTTGATGGAGATCAACGGCCGGGATGGGATCTCCATCCTGCTGATCTCCCACGACGTCGGGATATTGAAGCGCTGCTGCCACCGCGTCGTGGTGATGGACGGCGGGCGTTTCGTCGAGGACCTTCCCCCGTCCCGGCTGGATGAGGCGCGCCATCCCTCTACCCGTAAGCTGCTGCGGAGCGAACGCACGGTTGCCTCCGCTTTTTCCCGGATAATCTCCTCCCTTCCCGAATGAGCGGCCCGAACGGGCGGGCGGCCCCCGAAATCCGACAACCCAACGAAAAACACCGGGCCTGAGCTCCGTGTTCCTCGTCCTCTCCCGACGGCCATCGATTTTGGAATAAATATTGACAAAAAAAATAAATATGGCACAATTTAACGACGGTAACGTTACGCCGCGACGGTTGCATAAGCGGGCCACTTAATGGCAATCAGTCGTTTTCGTCGTGTTTCACCCCCTTCCCGTCAGGTCGGTATTCCGTGGAAGGGACAATGGTGTGCACCACATCTCCTTCAGGATGCAGATGACGTGTTTTTACAGGCCATTGGTCTTGGGTGAGGTTGGGTGTGCGTGAACCTCCGAATCGATACTCCACTTCAAGCACAACCCGCCAAAAGCCGGTAAAATCCGGCAAAATATGACGGCTTGAGGTATTCTGCCCCTTCTCGTCGTCGTCTATGCAGGTGATTGTAGTTCTGTAGGCACGTTGCTCCAGCTCCGAAAAACGTGTGAGAGAACCGTTCACTTTATTCAACCCTTTGACTGCACAAGGCTTTCGGACGAAGTTGCCGACAGCTGCGGGCAGCGTTGCCGGGGACCGGTTTGTCCGGCCCCTTCCGGTGTCCATGTGTGGCCGATACCTTGGCGGCTGCGGGTTGTGTCCTCTGTCCGACAGACGCTTCCTGACCAATGGCGGGCCGCGGAAACGCGGCGTTCTGCGGCAGGAACGGTTGCCTGGGCGTGTTCCGTGTGTCGCCGAAGAAACTTCTCCCGCTGTGGGAAAGTCCATTGTATGCGCAGGTTCGTTCGGGACGGTTCCTCTCCAGTCCCTTCCCGATGGGTATGGCCAATGCTCGGAATATAAGGCGCTCCATTGCCGTACAGCCAAGCCCGGTACGGCTTGTCGTTTCTGTTGTCTTTGTCTCTTTGTCGGGCGGTGTGAATGGCCGAGTCGGTCCCATGCTCGAGGTCGTCTATGGTGCGGTATCGAGGGAGCTTCATCGTGACTTCATCATGAGAGGAGAATGAGAGAATGAGTATGTCCAAAAAGTCAGAGCCTGTGGTTGTGGAATCCGTCAACAGCGTGGACAGCAGCGTGGAGGTGTTGCAGGCAAAGATTGCCGCCATGAGGAAGGCGCAGGAGAAATTCGCCTCTTATACGCAGGAGCAGGTCGATCGCATTTTTTTCGAGTCGGCGATGGCGGCGAACAAGGAGCGAATCCCCTTGGCGAAACTCGCGTGCGAGGAGACCGGCATGGGCGTCGTGGAGGACAAGGTGATCAAAAATCACTATGCGGCGGAGTATATCTATAACGCCTACAAGAGAGTGAAAACGTGTGGCGTCATCGAGCACGATACGGCTTATGGCGTGAAAAAGATCGCCGAGCCGGTGGGCGTGGTCGGGGCCGTCGTCCCCACGACAAATCCTACCTCCACGGCGATTTTCAAGTGCCTGATCTGTCTGAAGACGAGAAATGCCATCTTGCTGAGTCCGCACCCGCGGGCCAAGGCGTGCACCATTGCGGCGGCGAAGATCGTGCTGGAGGCGGCCGTGAAGGCGGGGGCGCCGGAGGGGATCATCGATTGGATCGAGGAGCCCTCCATCGAATTGTCGAACGAGTTGATGAAATCGGCCGACGTCATTTTGGCGACGGGAGGCCCCGGCATGGTCCGGGCCGCCTATTCGTCGGGCAAGCCGGCCATCGGCGTAGGTCCCGGGAACGATCCGGTCATCATGGACAGTTCGTGCGATATCCCCACCGCGGTTTATTCGGTCATCCACTCCAAGACGTTCGACAATGGGATGATCTGTTCTTCGGAGCAATCGGTCACCGCGATGGCCGATATCTACGACGCCGTGCGGCAGGAATTCGTCAAACGGGGGTGTTACCTGCTTCGGGACGACGAGCGGGAAAAGGTGGGGAAAATCCTTCTGACCGAGGCGGGAACGGTCTCCCCGAAGATCGTCGGGCAGCCCGCCTGCAAGATAGCTGAAATGGCGGGGGTCAGCGTGCCGGAGGGGACGAAAATCCTGATCGGAGAGGTGACCTCGGTCGACCTGTCGGAGCCGTTTGCCCACGAAAAGCTGTCTCCCGTCCTGGCGTTGTACAAGGCCGAGGACTTCGACACCGCTTTGGACATGGCGGACAGGCTGGTCAAGGACGGTGGGTACGGCCATACGGCATCCCTCTACATCAACCCCCTGGAGACCGAGAAGCTGGAACGCTTCGCGAGCCGCATGAAGACCTGCCGGATATTGGTGAATACGCCCTCGTCTCAGGGGGGAATCGGCGATCTCTACAACTTCAAGCTCGCGCCTTCGCTGACGCTGGGATGCGGTTCCTATGGAGGCAACTCCGTGTCCGAAAACGTGGGGATCAAGCATCTGCTGAACATCAAAACGGTTGCCGAAAGGAGAGAAAATATGCTGTGGTTCAGAGCGCCCCAGAAGGTCTATTTCAAAAAGGGCTGCCTGCCCGTCGCCCTGGACGAGTTGAAGAACGTCTACGGGAAGAAGAAGGCGTTTATCGTCACGGACACCTTTTTATTCTCGAACGGATATACGAAACCCATCACCGACAAACTGGATCAGCTCGGCATCACCCACGAGTGCTTCTTTGAGGTTACGCCCGATCCCACCATCCAGTGTGCACGGAAGGGAGTGCAGGCCCTGACGGCCTTCGAGCCCGACGTCATCATCGCTCTGGGCGGAGGGTCCTCCATGGACGCCGCCAAGATCATGTGGGTGATGTACGAACATCCGGAATGCAACTTCGAGGACCTGGCGATGGACTTCATAGACATACGCAAAAGGGTGTATACCTTCCCCGAGATGGGGCTCAAGGCGATGATGGTCGCCATACCAACCTCGTCCGGAACGGGCTCCGAGGTAACGCCATTCGCGATCATCACGGATGCGGATACGGGCACGAAATGGCCCATCGCCGATTACGAGCTGCTGCCCAACATGGCGATCATCGACGCCGACAACATGATGAATCAGCCCAAAGGGTTGACGAGCTCTTCCGGTATCGATGCGCTGACCCATGCCCTGGAGGCCTACGTCTCCATCATGGCCACGGACTTCACCGACGGTATGGCCCTGATGGCGACCCGACTCGTCTTCGAGTACCTTCCCAGAGCCTATGAGAAGGGGGCCCAGGACCCCTTTGCGAGGGAAAAAATGGGCAACGCTTCGACGTTGGCCGGCATGGCTTTTGCGAACGCTTTTCTGGGCGTTTGCCACTCCATGGCGCACAAACTGGGCGCCTACCATCACCTGCCTCACGGCATAGCCAACGCCTTGTTGATCGAACACGTCATGCGCTACAACGCGAATGAGGCGCCGGCAAAAATGGGCACGTTCCCCCAATACCCCTACCCCAAGGCCAAGACCCGGTATTGTGAGATGGCCAGGTTCGTGGGCATTACGGGTGGAAATGAAGACGAGATCTTCGAGAGATTCGTCGAGAGTGTCGCCGCCCTGAAGGAAAGGGTGGGTATCAAGCGAACCATCAAGGAGTACGGTGTCGCAGAGGCAGATTTTATGAGAACGCTGGACGATATGGTGGAGAACGCGTTCAACGACCAATGTACGGGCGCGAACCCGAGATATCCCTTGATGAGCGAGATCAAGGAGATGTACCTCAAGGCCTTTCATGGAGTCTGAGCCCTGAGGGGATTTTGACCCGGCCCTGCAGGGGAAGGCCCGAGCTCACCCATGGCCTTGGGCTCTTCATCCTGCTGTCTGCGGTGGTGCTGGAGTGCTATCCAAGCCCGCCCGAAGGCGTTTGCGGAGCTTCTGGAGCCTCTAGCGTAAGCGCTGTACTGTAAACGCTCTCAAAAAATCCCCCTCGGGTCTGTCAAGGACCCGAGGGGGATTTTTTGAGAGCGAATTGGTATCAGCGTCACTCTGGACAAGCGCTTTGTCATGCGCTGCCCGAATCGGGCGCTGTCTCGCCGGAGTCCTGAGGTGATCAACTCCGACCAGGGGAGCCGCTTCACCCATGAAGACTATCTGAAACTGTTGAAGAGCTGTGGAGTGCAGACCTTCCTCGCTTCCCAAATGAGCGACCCGAACAGGCGGACTGTCAAGGTCCCAGGCCCTATTTGGGGCCTGGCGTATTTCCGCACGCGGATTTCAGTCCCCTGCGGACCGCGCTCCCTCCTCCGCCGGAAATACGTGCCCCTCCGCTGGATGGAATTTATGAAATACGACAAAAGAGCGTGACGAACGCGTATTTTCGTTGTAAGATAACCACGTTTTTTCGCTCTTCCGGGCCCCGGGCTCCACAGGGGCCGATCGACAATATGCGACTGCCGCTTGACGTCGCCGAGATCCGGATGGTCATGACAATGGGGGAAAAAAAGAGAAGAAACAAGGACGTCCTCGCTCTGATACGGACAAATTACTGTATTCTCTCCGATTCGCAGAAAAGGGTGGCCGACTACGTCGCTGCCAATGCGGAGCTGGTCATGACGACCTCACTTGTGGATTTGGCCGATGGCAGCAATGTGAGCGAGCCGACGGTGTTTCGCTTTCTCCGGAAGCTCGGCTATGATTCCTATCAAGTCTTCAGGGTAGACCTGGCTCAAACCCTGGCGGAGGGAAAGGACGACAATTTCTACTCGGAGATCGACGAGCTGGACGATGCGAGGTGTATTCGGGACAAGGTACTGACCTCCACTGCAAGCTGTTTCGATGACGGCAGGCATATCATCAGTGCCGAAAGCCTGGAAAGAGCGGCGGACAGAATCGAAAAGAGCAGACATATCGTTACCGTGGGCGTTGGGGCCTCCTTCTGCATGGCCTACGACATGTACCATAAGCTCATGCGTCTTGGGATATCCAGTCAGGTAACAAACGATACGCATATGATGAACATCCTGTGTTCCAGGCTCACTGCGGATGACATGCTGATCTGTTTCTCCCACTCCGGAGAGAGCCGGGAGATTCTGGACGCAATGAGGATCGCCCAACAAGGTGGGGCATACACCGTGGCCATAACCAGCTACAAAAACTCCACGGCAACGGTCCTGGCGGATTGCTGCATCCTGAGCTCCTCCCATGAGACGCATTATCGCGCGGATTCCATGACATCCCGTATCCTGCAGCTCGGGATCATCGATATGCTGTATATTTTGCTGGTCCTCCATGACCGCGACAAAAGACAGGCGGAGATCAACAAATCGCGTCTCGCGGTCGCAAGGAATAAAACGTAAACCTTTTTCCCCAAATCCCAAGATAGGATTTTTCGCCTGCAAGATTTTCAACCTGTGGCGAGGAAAGGTTTTAAGGAAGCGCTGATTAAATCAGCGTTTCCTTATACGTTCTCTGCCGTACCCGACGGGTGCAGGTCGAGATCGGCTCACCCCATACAATAACACGCTCATCTCTCGATAAGGCTGTCGCTGCTCGTGGATTTTGATTTTCCCATGATCGTTGACATTGTTTTCGGTTTATTCTATACTTTGTTGGGTAGTATTATTACCATGCTTTATATTTTTAGGTAGGATAAGTACGTATTTTATTTTTATCCCGTATAAGGGGGAGGAAGCATGTCGAAGCTGACCGCTGTTCTGCTGGGTGACGCGATGATACCGTCCGAGGGATTCAGGGGAGCATGGGAGAAATATCTGTCCCGATATGGAGACGTCGCTTTTGCGGGCGACTGGGAGACCTCCTGGGACAAACTTCAGTATCGCCGGCTGGAGGTGGAGAAAAAGGGGCCGGAAACGGAACCCTGCGATCCCCTGATCCTCAAATATGGAAAGAATGCATCCGTTTTGATGGGGCTTTTTATCGCCGTATCATCCAGCGTGATGGACGCCATGCCCTCCCTCCGCATCGTTGGCGTCTCCAGGGCGGGACTGGAGAACGTAAACGTGAAGGAGGCCACAAGGAGAGGCATCCTCGTCTTCAATGTGATGGGGAGAAACGCACATGCGGTATCCGATTTTGCCATAGGCATGATGCTGGCGGAGTGCAGAAATATTGCAAGGGCGTTCGCATCCATCAAGAGCGGCGGATGGCGCAAAACGTTCGGCAACAGCGACAGCATCCCGGAGCTGGGCGGAAAAACCGTCGGAATCGTGGGCTTTGGCAACATCGGGCGTTTGGTCGCAAAGAAACTGACCGGTTTTGAGACCAACACCCTCGTCTATGATCCCTACACGGATTCGGAGAGTATCCGTGAGGCCGGGTGCACTCCGGTCGATCTGGACGATATGTTTTCCACGGCGGATTTCGTGACGATTCACGCGCGCCTTACGGATGAAAACAAGGGCATGATCGGTGCGGATCTGATCCGTAAGATGAAGCCCACCTCGTATCTGATCAACACGGGGCGTGCGGGATTGGTGGATCAGGATGCGCTTGCAGCGGCACTGAGGGAGAAGCGGATCATGGGGGCCGCGCTCGATGTGTTCGCGACGGAGCCCATCGCAAAGGACAGCCCCTTTCTCGAGCTGGACAATGTCACGCTGACGACGCACATTGCCGGAACGACAAGCGACGCCCTGACCAATTCCCCGTACCTGCTCGCCTCGGATATCGCCGCATTTCTGGAAAACCGTGCCGGAAGATTTATCGTGAATCGGGAGGTCCTGAGCAATCCCGAGTTCAAGAAGTGGCTGGAGACGATCCAGGGATAAATGGCCGGGACAAGGGGTTACGGAACAAGGCGTTAGCAGAAAGGAGGGAAGTCGATGCTCGTAAATTTCAATGAAATGCTTTCCAGGGCGTATAAGGAGAAAAGAGCTGTCGGTTCTTTCAACGTCTATAACTATGAGACCATGCGGGGAGTCTTGGATGCGGCCGTCGAGATGGGGGCGAAACCCGTCATCCTGGCCTTTGGAGCGAAATACCTCGAGAACATGAGCTTGCAGGACGCTTACTCCATGGCCCTCTCCCTCTCCCGGCAAAGAGATATTCCGGTCTGTCTCCATCTGGATCACTGTTCCGACCTGGACGTGGTGTTCCAGGCAATCCGGGAGGGGTTTGGTTCCGTCATGTATGACGGGTCGGCCCTTCCGTTCGAGGAAAACATGGCGAATACGGAGCTGGTGTGCCGTATCGCCCATGCCTGCGGAGTTTCGGTCGAGGCCGAGCTTGGCAGCATCGCAGCGGGGGAGGCGTCTCACGAGGGCAGCGCCGACGACAGGGAGGTATACACGGATCCCGCATCCGCGCGGGAGTTTGTCGCTCGGACAGGGGTTGACGCATTGGCTGTTTCCATCGGAACAGTTCATGGACTTTACAAGGGCGTTCCGAACATCCGTCTGGATATCCTGGAGGAAATCAACGAAGCTTTAAAAAAACCCCTTGTCCTGCACGGCGGTTCGGGCATACCGGAAAAGACGATTCATGCCTGCATAAGGGGGGGGGTCAGCAAGATCAACGTCAACACGGAGATGTCATCCCATGCCGTTTCCGAATTGTCAAAACGGCTGGAGGGCCCCAAACTTCCCCATTTGTCGGTTCTGTCCCTGGAGGAGCGATCCTTCATAAGTGACGTGGTGAAAAAATACATTCGTTTCTTTGAGGTTCTGTAGGTATTGGTGGCCGTCGGCCCCATGCCTCCCGCTCCCTTCGCGAAGGAAACGCCGAGTCAAAGCGCTTACGATCATAAATACGATCACGAAGGAGGTATCTTTCATGGCCACTTCTCTAAGTTGGTTGTTGGGAGCTTTTGCCGTCGCGATTCTCTTCGTGCTGATCGCCATTATGGGATTCAAGGTACATCCCTTTCTCGCTTTGCTGCTGGGTTCCATCGTCATGGGGCTCTGCTCGAAGATGGCGTTCAACGACATATCCGCCCAAATAGCCTCCGGCTTTGGAGGAACGCTCGGCAGCATCGGCATTATCATCGTCCTGGGCATCGTCCTGGGAGAGCTTCTGCATCAATCCGGCTGTACCGCGCAGATTGCGGGTCTGCTTCTTCGTGCGACGGGGGAGAAACGCGCCCCTCTGGCGGTCAATTTAACGGGGTTCGTCGTCTCCATACCGGTATTTTTCGACGCCGCCTTCATCCTTCTGCTCAACCTCATCAAACAGGTCTCGCGCAAGGGCAGGATCCCCTTCATCACGCTCGTTACGGCGCTGGCGGTAGGACTCATCACGACCCACTCGGTGGTCATTCCCACCCCGGGGCCCCTTATTGTGGCGAACAACCTCGGCCTCAACCTGGGCTATTTCCTGTTCTACAGCCTTATCGTCGCGATCGCCGGGAGCCTTGTCGGCGGAGTGGCTTATGGTAAGCTCATCGGGATCCTGCCGGGAAACTCCGCCGACTTTGCCAACAACTTCGACGGCCTCGATGAAAAGCCCGTTTCCGAGGGCAAAAAAGACGGCCCCAGCGGAGGGCTCGGCATATTCCTCATCTTTCTTCCCATTGCCATCATCCTGGCGGGAACGGTAGCGGCAGCGACGATAACCGATAAGACCTCTACGGCTTTCAAGCTGCTTGCCTTCCTCGGGGACAAGAATATCGCCCTTCTGATAGGGGTGCTGGTCGCCTACCTGCAGCTCCACAAGTACATAGGCGCCAGCTTCACCGAGATTATCGCAAAATGCGGCGAGAGTGCGGGGGCCATCTTCATCATAACCGGCGCCGGCGGTGCGTTCGGCTCCGTCATCAACGCGACGGGGATCGGGAAGGTTCTCGTCGAGAGCATGTCGGGGTGGACCGGGACCTCGGCCGGCCTCCTGTTGATCGTCGTCTGCTTCGCGATCAGCCAGATATTGAGGGCGGCACAGGGGTCCACCACGGTGGCGCTCGTCACCACATCGTCCATTATGGCGCCCATCGTATCCCAGCTGTCAGGGGTCTCTCCGATATTGATAGGGCTTGCAATATGTGCGGGAGGTATCGGCTGCTCGCTGCCCAACGACTCCGGTTTCTGGGTGGTCAACAGATTCTCCCGGTTCAGCGTAAAACAGACGATACAATGCTGGACCGTGGGCGGTACCCTATCCGGGCTGACGGTACTCGCCTGTCTCGTCGTCCTGAACTTCCTCTCCGGAGTCCTTCCAGGACTCTAGGGAAGCGCTGAGTGTAATAAAAACGCACGTTTTAGCAAGATTAATTATGCGAAATACCTATAAACAACAATCTCCAGCGCTTCCCTAAAAATTAACATGGGGGCTTTGCCCCCATGCCCCCACGCCGCTATCCTGAGACTGATCGGCCCGCGAGTGAAGCGAGCGGCTGCCGGAAGGCTTCCCTTTGGGGATAGCGGCGGCCCCGGCAAGCTTTTCCCTCGAAACAGGCAAGCTGGGGTACCACAGGGAGGCTTCATGGATTAAATCAGTGTTTCCCTAGGCTTAGGCGTTTTTTGCTCTATCCTTCGATCTCTCGAAGGTAAGAGAGAACCCTATCGATCAAGCGGCCCGGGAGGCCGGGCTTCCATTCCCGAGCCGCGTTTCCCTAAAAGGAAAAGGCGTGAAGGAGGAAAAAATGCGATACGTCATAGCTCTGGATGTCGGTACCTCGGGCATGATCGCAACCGTATATTCCGAGACCGGCGAGTTGTGCCACTCCAGCTCGGAGGAGTACCACAACATATTTCCTGCCCCCCTCCTCGTGGAGCAGGAGCCCTCGACCTGGACGAATTCAGCCTTATCGCTTTTGAAAAAAACGGCTGACTTCTTCAAATCGATTGGGGCCGCGCCTCTGGGCATCGCATTGACGTCTCAACGGTCCTCCTTGATCCCGGTCGACAGGGCTGGCAGTCCTCTATGCAACGCCATCATGTGGCAGGATAAGCGTACTATCCAGGAATGCCGTTTCCTGGAGGAGGAATTGGGGCTTTCCTGGTTCTATCGGAAAACGGGGCTGCGCATCAACCCTTTTTTTGTCCTCCCCAAAATACTCTGGCTTAAAAAGCACCATGCCGCTACCTACAGGGCCGCCCATAAATTTTTAGGCGTGCAGGATCTTCTGGTACACCACCTCACGGGGTGTTTTATCACCGACTGGACCCAGGCCAGCAGAACCATGTTGATGAACCTGTCCGCCTTCGACTGGGACCCGGAATTACTCGGCCTGGCGGGGATCGGTACCGATCGCCTTTGCGAACTTCGTCCTCCCGGCTCTTTGGCAGGGGGATTGCTCCCCGGGGTCGCCGATATCGTCGGGCTCCCCTCCGGGCTGCCTGTCGCGATATCGGGCGGCGATCAGCAGAATGCCGCCGCAGCGCTTGGCGTTATCAAGGAGGGGATTGCGGAAGCGAACACCGGGACCGGTTCTTTCGTCCTCTCCTATGCCAACGCCCCTGTCTTCGACCCAAATTGCAGGATCGTCTGCCAGGCAGCCGCAATTCCAGGAAAGTGGGTTGCCGAGGCTGCCATATTCAACACCGGCTCGATATACCGATGGTTCAAGGAACGCTTCTGTCCCGACTTTGCGGGTACGGCGTCCGCATACGCCCTCATGAATGGCGAGGCAACGACATCGCCGGTCGGAGCCAATGGGGTGATGCTCCTCCCCCATTTCGAGGGCAGTGCCGCTCCTTATTGGAACCCCCTGTCGAAGGGCATGTTCTTCAACTTGTCTTTGGGCTCCCGTCGTGCGGACATGATCCGTGCCATTATGGAGGGGATCTCCATGGAGATAGCCGACAACCTTTCGCTCATTCAGGACCTGGCAGGACCTCTGGAGGAGGTCCGGGTGGCCGGCGGTATGACCCGCAGCGACCTCTTCTGCGAGATACAAGCCAACACCTTCAATAAAAAAGTCTTCCGGTGCGGCAACAGCGAACAATCCTCCCTGGGAGCCAGCATCGTTTCCGCACCGGCATTGGGACTCCACCCTGACATCCATCAGGCATTCGAGCGGATGTCCCCCAAGTCCTATGACCTTTTCGAGCCCGAAGCGGAAGCCGCATCGAGATATTCCGAGCTGTTGAGGCGAAAAAAAAGTTTGTATTACGCCCTTGAGGACTCCGATGTCTTCTCGGATTTTGCAATGCAAGTCTGACAAGAAAATGAAACAAGCAATCGTCCGATAGTAAAAAAGCCCCTAAACAAGAGGATTTTCCCCTTTCTCCCTGACAGCCTTTTAAGCGTATTGCGTATTATTGTTCGACCTGGAAACCAAGAAAACAACTTGATGGTAGGAGGAACCTCCATGAGAAGGCAAGCAAGTTTCTTATCGATCTCCATCGTCGTGATCGTTGCCTGCTTTGCATGCAGCGGAGATTGCTCGGATACGGCAACGCCAGATTCTTTCAAATCGATTGGAATGCAACAGCTCGCAGGGACGGAGAGCACATCCTCAACTTCGGCTGCCACGAACGCTCCGCATTTTCCGACTTTTACGGCGAAGCCGACTTACTCTGATGTCGTTGTCGCCACCGTAGCAACCGATCTCATGGGTGAGGGTACCTCGAGAGATCTTTGTATGAATATCTATAAACCAGAGGGCAGAATGGATCCAACCCCGGCAGTGATATATGTTCACGGTGGTAAATGGAGCACCGGAGATTATACCTGCGCAGCCCTCATGGATGGCAGGAAAGAGAACGGTACCTTCCTTGCCTGTATGGACTTGCTCAATTCCGGTTGCACCGTTGTTACCGCCGATTATCGTCTGAGCCAGGAAGCGTTCTATCCGGCTATGGTTTGGGATCTGAAGGGTCAAATTCGGTTTCTGCGGGCCAATGCGGAAAAATATAACATTGACCCCGAACGAATCATCGTCTGGGGCGAGTCGGCTGGCGGCCAGCTTGTCAATATACTTGGCACGACGGGTGGCGTGGAGGAGCTGGAGGGAGATGTGGGCGGAAACTTGGACTACTCTTCGAGACCGCTCGCCGTCGTCAATTATTTCGGTATGACAGATATTCTCCGACTTGCGCCCGATCAGTATAAAAGGCCGTATGTCATGGATTTTCCATCCGTTTATGACACCAATGATGCAGATGGTTCCACAAGGGGGCAGCTTCTGGGATTCGGCGGCAAAGTTCAAGGAAAAGGGAATGCCGTCTTGAGGGGGGAGCTGGGCAATCCAGGTAATCCTTATGAAAATCCCGAACTTCCGGAACTCGATCGGAAAGCGCTTCATAGGGCCTATCTCGCGTCCTGCCTAAACTTCATCAGTAAGGATGACTGCCCATTTTTTATCTGTCAGGGAGGCATGGACCACCGAGTTGCCATGGCGCAGAGCGAAAGGCTTTTTGAAGCTCTGACTCGAAAAGGAATCGAGGCCTATCTTTTTACGAGCTCGCTTCGGTCTCACGGCGATCAGGGAGACTTCGCCAACGACGCTGCAAAACGTTTTGTACGCGATCAGTTCGGGCTGGCAACACCCAGCTTGTATTGACTGAAAAACTCTTGGGGAGGGATTCGCCATGAAGAAAAGCATTGCCTTGTTTCTCATCTGCATACTTTCATTCGTGATTGGAGAATCTTCTTATGCGGAATATAAAGCCCTTCCGGAAACCCATTTCGCAAAAAAGCCAACCTTTGCGGATGTCGTAGTGGATACCGTGAGGACGGACCTGACCCAAATAGGCTCCGTAAGAGATCTCAAGATGAACATCTATCGTCCGGAAGGAATGCACGACACGATCCCGGTAATTATCTATGTGCATGGCGGTGCATGGAACTCGGGAGACTACACCTGTGCATCCCTGATGGAAAAGGATACCGGCACGAACGACCCTTTTTTCGCCTGTATGCGGGCACTCGATATGGGGTGCGCAGTGGTTACCGCGGACTACCGCCTCAGCACTGAAGCGCTTTTTCCTGCCATGCTCTGGGACCTGAAAGGGCAAATACGCTTTCTGCGGGCCAACGCTTCAAAATACAAAATCGATCCGGACAGGATCATCGTATGGGGGCAATCCGCAGGTGCACACTTGTGTAATCTTCTTGGAACAACACATGGTGTCGATGAATTGGAAGGGACCGTAGGGGGGAATCTGGAGCATTCATCCAGGCCAACTGCCGTTGTTGACTACTATGGCATGACGGACCTGCTCGATCTTGCGCCGGATCAGTATGAACGTCCATATATAATCGATCCTCGAGCTATGTACGAGCAAGCGGACGCCCCCTCCTCGTCAAGGGCCCAGGTCCTTGGTTTTAACGGTAAAGGAGAGGGGCTGGACGTACTACGGGCCCACCTCGGCAATCCAGGCAGTCCATATGAAAACCCAGCTTCTCCTTATCAAGAAGCGCTTTATAGGGCGTATCTTTCCTGTCCTCTAAATTTTGTGGATAAGAACGATTGTCCTTTCATGATTATTTATGGCGGCCGAGATCACCGAGTGGCGCCACAACAGAGCTACGAGCTCTTTGAAGCCCTCACCAAGTATGGCGTCGAAGCCTATATGTTCGGGACAACGACCACGACGCATGGCAATCAGGGAGAGTTTGCCGCAAACTGTGCGCTTCGTTTCGTAAAGGACCAATTTGGCCTGGAATAAATCCTTTTTCCACCTATTGCCGGCAGAGAAGCGTACTGGATGCGGACGCATCGGACAACGTGAGCGAAGGGCTCGTAACGGCAGATGCGAGGAACGATTTCGCCGACGGCTGCATTTTGCTGGTGATCATACCAATTCGCGTTTAAAGGAGGGCTTTGTGCCTCTTGGCCCCCCCTGGTGAAGAACCTAAGCGACCTGCACAACTCACTGCGTTCGCTGATGAAGCCCCTAAGCGAACCGGCACAACTGGTGAAAAAGCTAAGTGATCGACACAACTCGCGTTGCTCGTTGATGAAGCCCCTGATAAGGCCCCTAAGTTCAGCTACGCAAATCAAAGATTTGCTGCTTCACTTATAAGCGACCCACTCAACTCGTTACACTCGTTGGTGGTCTGCTTATGGTCGCCTACTTATCACTGCGTTCGTTGGCCGTCTGCTTATGGCAGTCTGCTTATGAAAGGGGGGCTGCCCCGCAGGGGCTGGGGGGTTGTTATGCAGGTTTAAAGCAAACCCCTCCGCCGCCCTTGGCGGCACCTTCCCTTTCATAAGTGAGACAGCAAATCTCTGATTTGCGTTTTCGAGCTTAGGAAGTGTCGTCAGGAGAGGGGAAAAGGTTTAGAATATCCTCCGGCAGAATAATTCAGTGAGGGGGAAATCATTATGGACCAAGGGCACAGAAGGCACGATATTTCGGACAGGATCTGGGAGTTGCTGGAACCTCTTCTTCCTGGTCGTCCGGGATCCTGGGGAGGCAAAGCCCGGGACAATCGTCTCTTCATCAACGCGGTGTTCTGGATTTTACGTACCGGTGCTCCCTGGCGGGATTTGCCTCCCGATTACGGGGACTGGAAGAATACACATCGCCGGTTCTGCCGTTGGCGGGACAAGGGAATCTGGGAGAAGCTGTTGGAACAGCTTGTAGTTGATCCGGATTTCGAATGGCTGATGATAGACGCCACGCACATCAAGGTGCATCCGCATGCGTCGGGAGCGAGGGGCGGCAATCAGGAGATGAGCCGGACAAAAGGGGGCTCAACACCAAGGGAAGCGCTGATTAAAGGAGGAAGAAGGTGTAAGTTTTTCTTGTTGTGTCGAAAT
>NZ_CAUUWA010000017.1 GCF_963548695.1 uncultured Fretibacterium sp. | reverse complement strand
CCCGCAGGGTGATCAGGTCCGGGGCCCCGGGCCCCGCGCCGACGAAATGAATCATATCGAAATCTCCTTAAACGCCAAAAAAGACAAAAAACGGGGTGCCGGGGAGCTTGCTCCCTGGCTGGGGGTACGGGGGCAAAGCCCCCGTACGGAGGTCAGCACCACGCGCAGAGCAGCGTCACCGGGTTCCGCGCAGCCATCAGCAGGCTCCGACCGAGGGGGCGGCTTGCGCTCACGGCAAGCTGCACCGCCTCCAGCTCCCGATACCCCGGCCCGCTCAGGGCCGTCACGGCCTCGCTCAGGGTCCGGAGCGTCACCGCCGAGACGACCACCCGCACCTCCCCACGGCACGGTAGGAGGGGCAGACGGGCCAGAAGGGCGGACAACTCGCCGCCGCTCCCACCCACGAAGACGTGGGTCGGCCCGGGAAGGGACTCCAGGACGGCCAGGGCACGGCCGGGCCGGATCGTCATGTTGTGGAGCCGGAACTTCTCCCGGTTGCGCTCGAGCAGGGCCACGGCCTCCGGCCCGCACTCCACGGAGCAGACCTCCCCATCGGGACAGGCCAGGGCCGCCGCGACGGAGACGGACCCCGTCCCCGCGCCGATGTCCCAGAGCACGGACTCGGGGCCGAGCTCCAACCGGTCCAGCACGACCGACCGCACCTCCTCCCGCGTCATGGGGACCCCGCCACGCTCGAAATCCGCGTCGCGCGGCCGTCCGAAGGGCGGCGTCCAGGGCGCGGCGTTCCGTACCAGCATCAGGGAGAGCGGGTCGAAGTCCCGTCCGGCCAGGTCGGCGGGCGCCCCTCGCGTCACGCGCTCGTCCGGGTAACTCAAGCGCTCCCCCACCACCGCCTCGACGCGGGTCCCCAGCCCCCCGACGGCCCCGGCCAGGGCCTCGCAGGCCCAGCGCGGCGAACGGTCCCCCCCGCAGAAGAGCACGGTCAGCCTCCGGCGCTCCGCCGTGCTCAGAAACCGGGCCGCGCTCAATGGCTTGCCGTGTCCCGAGAGGATGGCCGCGTCGTCCCACGTCTCGCCCGCGGCGGCGCAGAGGCTCTGGAGCGCCCCGATCCCGGGCACGACGCGCACGTTTCGCCCGGGCCAGCGCCTCTTGAGGACCGGGAGCAGGCTGTAGATCCCCGGGTCGCCCGAGACCAGCACCGCCACGCTCCCCCGCTCCAGCTCGCGCTCCACCCGGTCAAGCGTCTCGGGGATGCCCTTCAACAGGACGATGTTGGGGTGTGCGCCCGCGAGGCCCGCGTGGCGGGCCGCGGCCACGACGCAGTCCGCCCGCGCCAAGACGGCCGACGCCGCGGGGGTGATCTGATCCGCCGCACCCGGCCCCACCCCGACCACCCAGAGCTCACGTTCCGTCATCCGTTCTCCCCCCGTCCCCCGCCTCCGGACGCGCTGCGGGCTACGTCCGCGGCGTCCGGAGTGCGGCCCAGGATCGTCCCCGCGTTGTCGATGAACGCCGCGGCAATCGGCAGCGCGCCGAAGGAGCGGTCGGTACACCGCCTGGCCACGACCTCCGCCAGGGGGTTCCACAGGAACTCCAGCCGTTCCTCCCTCAGGAGCTCCATCGCGTTCTCGGTCGTGCGGCACTCGTAGAGCCTCCGCACGACGGCCCGGTCCGCCCCCGCCAGTGCGGCCTGGGTGCAGAGCGCCTCCAGCCGCCCGTCGGCGACGCGGTTGTGCGTGTTGAACGACCCCGCCGCCACCTTCAGCAGCTTGCCCGGATGCGCACAGAACAGCCCGCGCCGAAACCCCATCCGCGCCGCCTCGTCCAGAACGTGGCCGGGGTAGTTCCCCGTCTGGATCACGCAGCGGCCCTCGATGCCCCACGCCTTGCGGAGCGCGAGCTCGCCCGTGTTTCCGAAGGTCAGCACCAGGTCCCGGACCCCCAGCGAACGCAGGATGCCGAGCTCGAGGGTCAGCGACTCCAGGATGGACGACTCGTCCATGGGCCGCACGACCCCGGTCGTCCCCAGAATCGATATCCCGCCCTCGATGCCCAGGCGCGGGTTGAAGGTGCGCCTCGCCACCGCCTCCCCACCGGGCACGGACACCGTGACCCGGACGGCCCGCGCTCCCACGGCGTCCCGGACGGCCCGCTCGATCATCGCGCGCGGCGCCGGGTTGATAGCCGGTTCGCCCGGCGGGACCTTCAGGCCCGGCAGGGTGACCGTCCCCACCCCCGGCCCCGCGGCAAAGGCGATGGGCCCATCCCCATCCTCCAACGCGACCGCCGCGCAGACGGTCATCCCATCCGTGGCGTCGATATCGTCCCCGGCGTCCTTGACCACGCCGCAGCCCCCGTCGGGCAGGGGCAGCACCTCCAGGGAGAACCGCCGGCCCGTCGGCCCCTCCACCTCCACCCGGGGAGGACACGTCCCGGTGAGGGCGCGCATCGCCGCAGCCTTGGCCGCCGCGGCCGCACAGGCGCCCGTCGTCACGCCCTCCCGAAGTTTCCTCCCCCCGACGGACATCCCGACGGACATCGCCGCACTACGGCTCCATGCCGTAGAGGAGCGCGTTGACCACGGCCGAGGCCACGGGAGACCCGCCCTTGCGCCCCATCGCGGCGATGTACGGCACGTCCGTGGCCACCAGCATCTCCTTGGACTCCACGACGTTGACGAACCCCACGGGAACCCCGACCACCAGCGAGGGGCGGGCCGCCCCCTCGCGGACCAGCTCGCAGAGGCGGATCAGCGCCGTCGGCGCGTTGCCGATGGCGAAGATCGCATCCGGCGTCTCCGCCGCGGCCCTTTCCATGCTCACCACGGCCCGCGTGACACCGCGCCGCAACGCCTCGTCCCTCACGTCGGGGTCCGCCATGCGGCAGACCACCGAAACGCCCCAGCGCGCAGCCGCTGGCTTGCCGATCCCCGCCGCCGCCATGGCCGTATCCGTGACCACCGTGACGCCGCGCCGCAGCGCCTCGCGCCCCAACCAAACCGCATTCGGGGAAAAGAGCAGGTTCCGGACGAAATCGAAGTCCGCCGTCGTGTGGATCACCCGCTTGAGGACGGGCAGGTTCTCCGCGGGGCCCGCCCAATCCCCCATCTCCCGCCCGATGATGGCCATGCTGGCCCGCTCGATCTCCTCCGGTCCCATCATACCCAACGCCTCCCGCCTCGAAATGCGCCCTGCGGCCCTACCCCAGCAGGAGCGGCACGGCCGCCAGGGCCAGGCTCAACCCCGTCAGAAGGGCCACCGTCCCGACGTTCCAGAACAGCATCGTCCGCGCCAGCCCCGCCGGAAAAAGACCGAAGTAATAGCCCGCGTTCTGCCGCAGCGCGCGGGTGACGATCCCCAGGCCGTTCCCCAGGAGCAGCGCAAAGACCGCCTGAGCGGCGGAGAGCTCCCCAGCCGCAAGGCTCCCGCCCGTCAGGGCCAGGGCCGCGGATACGTGCGCCACGGACGCGGCCGCCACGGCCCAGCCCGCGAGGGGCAGAAAGGAGCCCCCCATGAACCACCGCCGAAACGCGGACTCCGCATAGGGCGCCAGCGCGAAGGCGACGGCGTAGAAGAACCAGGCCAGCGGCAGCGTCACCCCGAGTTTTCGATAGAAGCCCCAGCCCATCCTCCGCCGATCGAGAACCTCCTCCCGAGAGAGCTCACCGGACTCCCGCGAGCGCAGGACGCACACCACCAGCGCAAAACGGACCAGGCTGCGCAGGATGAGGACCAGGGCGAATATCCCGCCCACGAGCCCCGTCATGCTCACCGAGAGCACCAGCGTCGCCGGCCACCGCCGCAGGTACGCGGGAAAGGCCAGCGACAGCGTTCCCCAGAGCGCGGTGTGCCGGTCGATCCGCCCCTCGGAGAGCGCGGACGCCAAAACTGCCGCCCCCGCCTTGGCCGACCCCAGGCTGAGCGTCAAAGCAAGCCCCACCAGAGGACCGATGCCGTGCCGGCGCAGCCAGGGCATCATCCTCCGCATCAGCCGGTCGGCCAGCCCCCACCGCAGCACCAGATCCCCGATCAGGAGCCCCAGCAGGATATCGAACGTCAGCCAGAGCTCGCCCCGGAGAAGTGCCTTCAACTCCATCGAATACCTCACACCTCGACGACACGCCACGACGACGGACGCAGGGGCCTTGCCCCTGCACCCCAGCCGGGGAACGTGTTCCCCGGCGCCCCTATTTGGAACTAACGCCAGAGCAGCAGGACCGACAGATACTCCCCGGCCGCCGCAAGCGCCTCGTCCCCGTAGAGGATACGCTCGTCCGGCAGCCCCGCCCGGTCCACCCGGACCGTCTCCCGCCAGGGCCCCGCGCGCTGCACCAGCGGGCGCAGCCCGTCCCCCAGCGCGCTCGGCTTGTAGAGGGCCGCGGCGTCCGCGGCCCTCAGGGCTGCCTCGATCCTCCCGGGCTCCGCCGTGCCGGGGACGATGCAGAGCACGTCCTCCCCCAGCGCCAGAAAGCGCCGCGCGCAGGACGAGGCCAGGGAGTGCGCGGACACGCCGGGCACGAGGACGAGCTCCAGGTCCGGGACCAGTTCTTTCCAGACGTCGTAGAGATAGGCGCCGGTCGCATAGAGCGCCGAGTCCCCGATCACCGGCAACACAATGTTTCCCGCGCCCTCCCATCGGGGACGGAGCTCCTCCAGCCGCCCCCTCAGGGCGGCGTCGCGCCCCTGCGCGTCGCGGATCATGGGGAAGACCACCGGCACGGCGACGCCATCCCTCAGGTGGGCGCCCACCGCACCCTCCGCGACGCTCGGCCTCCCGTCCCGCGAGTGCGGGATCAGCACCAGGTCCGCATCCTCCAGGGCGCGAAGCGCCCCCGCCGTCACCATGCCGGGGTCGCCCGGCCCCACCCCCGCGACGATCAGCCTCAAGCGATCACTCCCCGTAAAAGATGCGGATCAGGGCCCTACCGCCCCGTTCGAGCCCGAGCAGCGAGGGGCGGCTGAGCCAGCTCTCGGGCACCTCGGCCACCCGGACATGGGAGAGGGCCCCGGCCCAGGGCCGGCGGCGCACGTCCTCCGCCGTGGAGGCATTCATCGCGCCATGCTGGACGAGATAGACGTCCAGCCCGCCGTCCGCGGCCCCGAGCACGCGTTCCAGGCCCCAGGGGGCCAGGGCGCTCCCGGCCCTCAGGGGCGCCGCGCCCGCGGCCGCATTCTCCCCCCCGGCCAGCGCCACCAGCCGCGCGGCCCAGGAGTCGGGCGCGCAGGTATGGAGCTCCCTGGCCGTGGCCTCCACGAAGACGCGCGGGGCCGGTCGGCCGGCCCGCTTGCTCTCCGCCTCGCTCATGATCTCCGCCCGCAGCGTCTCGAGCCGCCGGACACCCGCCTCGGGGTCCAGCCCCAGGACGCCGGCAAGCGCCCGCAGGTAGTCGGCAAACCCGTCCCACCCGGGCGGATCGAGCACCTCCACCCTCACGCCGGCGCGGGCGAGCACTCCCGACAGGTTGGGGTTCATCCGCTCCACCTGTCCGCGCAGGAGCACCACGTCGGGCTTCGCCGCCAGGATGGACTCCGCCCCCGCCTTGGGCGAGAAGCGGGGCAGGTTCGGGAACAGGTCGGGGTCGTCGTTCTCGGAGACCCCGACCAGGAGCTCCCCGCCCCCCAGGGCGGCCACGTTGTCCGTGTGACCGGGATAGAGCGAGACCACGCGCAGCGGCGCGGCGAGGGCCGCCGCTACGCAGAACAGAAGAGTCACCAGCAGGAGCAGCCCTATCTTTTTTTCGTGCTTTTTTAACGGGGTGCAGGGGCCTACGGCCCCTGACGGGGTGGAGGGGCGGAGCCCCTCCGTCGTCCCGCCGTTCGTTGTCTTCATCGTATCGTTCATTCTGTCGTTCATTCCGCCAGGGCGCGCCACAGCACGTCCCCCCTTTCGGATCGATAGGGCAGAAACTCCGCTCCGTAAAGCCCTTTCAAGGTCTCTTTGTCCAAGCCGGACGCCGGGCCCCGCGCCGTCAGCCGCCCGTCCCTCAGGGCCATGAAGGCGTCGGAGAAGGGCAGCGCGGCATTGAGGTCATGGGCAGCGGCGACGACGGTCTTGCCCTCCCGGGCCAGGTCCCTCAGGACGGAGAACACGCGGGCCGCCTGGTTGGGGTCGAGCGCCGACGTGGGCTCGTCCAGCAAGAGGACCGGCGGGTCCTGGGCGAGCACGGAGGCCAGCAGCACGCGCTGCGCCTCCCCGCCCGACAGCTCCGTCGCTCGGCGCAGCAACAGGTGGGCCACGTCCATGCGCTCCGCCGCCGCCGCGATGCGCCCCTCATCCTCCCCGGTCAGCCGCGAGAACAGGCCCCGATGCGGGAGGCGTCCCATCCCGATAACCTCCCATACGGAGAAGGGGTAGGCCGTTCGGAACTGCTGCGGGACCACGCCCACCCGGCGTCCGAACTCCCGCCGGGAGAGGGACCGGGCCTCGCGCCCGTCCAGGGTCAGGGTCCCCCCGTAGGGCTGCAGGCCCGCCAGGACCCGAAGCAGGGTGCTCTTGCCGCTGCCGTTGGGGCCGATCAGGGCCGTCAGGCAGCCTGAGGCTATCTCCCCATCGAGCCCATCCAGGACAAAACGCTCGCCGTAGCGGGACGTCAGGGCCCCGAACCGGAAGGACGGCCACGCCATCGGGTCACCGTGCCCCGCGCCGCATCAGGAGCCAGCAGAAGAAGGGCCCTCCGATCAGCGCGGTGAGCACGCCGACCGGCAGCTCGCCCATCCGCTGGGCGAACCCGTCCGCAGCGGCCAGCAGGGTCCCCCCCGCCAGGAAGCAGAGCAGCGACAGAGGCCGATGGGCGGGGCCGACCGTCAGGCGGACGAGGTGCGGGACGACGAGCCCCACGAACCCCACGATGCCGAACCGGCTCACCGCCGCGGCGGTCCCCAGGGACGCGGCGCAGAGCAGGAGGCGTCGCAGCTTCGCCTCGTCGACGCCCAGCATCGCGCCCCGCCCCTCGCCCAGCGACACCGCGTCGAGCATGGGGCCGCAGGCCCAGGCGGGGAGCAGAACGAGGGCCGCGGCCGCCCACACGGCGGCGGCCCCCTCGGGCCCGGCACCGGAGAAGCTGCCCATCAGCCACAGGACGATGGCCCCCAGCCGGTCGTCCGCGACGGCCTTGAGGAACGTCACCCCGGCGGAGAGGACCGCGTTGGCGATCACCCCCGCCAGGACCAGATGAGCCCCGCCCCCTCCGCTCCGCCAGGCGATGAGCCCGACGAGCCAGAGCGCGGCGACGGCGCCCGCGAAGGCCATGGGCGTCACCAGGGTGGAGTTGAAGATGAGGCCGCAGGCTCCGCCGAAGGCCGCCCCCGCGGCGATGCCCAGGGTGTAGGGCTCGGCCAGCGGGTTCGAGAGAAGCCCCTGGAGCACCGCCCCGGAGACCGCCAGCAGGCCGCCCGTCCCGACGGCGGCGAGGAGGCGGGGCAGCCGGACCGTCCGGACGATCAGCGCCTCGGGCAGGGTGCGCTCCGCCTCGGGCAGTCCGGGCAGCAGCAGGGCGGCCACGCGGGAGAGCGGGATGTCCCACTCCCCCAGCGCGAGCCGCCAGACTGCCGTGGACGCCAGAAGCCCCAGCAGCACCGCCCCGAGGACCCATCGCCGACGTCCCCGTTCCGACCGGTGTGCGGAGATATCCATCGCCTGCCCGATGCCGGGTGGAGAAGGAAATCGGGAACGTTGAAGAAAAGCCCTACCGCATCATCTCGCGGATGCGGTCCACGAACACCTTCGCCATCTGCGGGTCCTCGCCCAGCCCCACCAGGTAGGGCTCGATATTCTTGTAGCCCGCCTTCTTGAGCAGGTTCAGCCACGACTCGTCGTCGTCCTCCCCGGCAAGGTCGTTATTGGCGTGGTCGCCCGCGACGATCATGAGCGGGGAAATCACGAGTTTCTTGATCGAGGGGTTCCGCTTGAGCTCCCGGATGACGTCCTCGATCGTCGGGGCCGCCTCGACCGTCCCCAGGAAGAATTTTCCGTGGGCGGCGCGGTCCAGGGAGAGCTGGAGCTGGCTGTACATGGCATTGGCGATGTGGTGCGGCGTGCCGTGGCCCATCAGGACGATCGCCGTTCCCTTCTGCTTCAGGTAGGGCGCGAAGCGGTCCATGAGGATCCTGGCCATGAGGTCGCAGTCAGGCACGCTGTGGAGGTAGGGGGTCCCCAGCTCGATCCTCTTGAACCCGTACTTGCCCTTGAGCGAGGCGAAGGCATCGACGACGTTCCGCATCTCGTCGTACTCCTCGCCCGGGATGATGTGGGTGGGCATGACGTAGACGTGGGTGAAGCCCTCGTCGTTCATTCTCGCCAAAGCCTCGACCGGCGTCGGGACCTCGATGTTCTGCTCGCGGGCGATCTTCCTGCGGATGATGTTGGACGTGAAGGCCAGGCGCACCTCCGCGTCGGGGAAGGACTTTTTGGCGCTGTCGACGAGGTTGTCGATGGCCTTCCGCGCCTCGGGCATGGAGGTCCCGAACGAGGCGATCAGGATACCCGTCCGGTCGGGGTTCTCCTGGCCATGAGGGCCGGCGAACGCCGCGGAGGCAGTAAAAAGAACCGTGAACGCCATAAAGGCAAACAGGGATTTCATCATCATTCATTCTCCTCTCCCACAATCGCGTCCAGCTCCGTGCCGCAGGACGCCGGACATAAAAAAAGACACGCTCTCGTCGTCGTGTCTCGCCCTTTTACAGCGCCGTTTATCTGCAAAGGAGTTCGCCCACGCAAACGTCACTTCCCTCCCCCCTGCGGGCGCGATATCCTGACTTCCCCTTGTCCTTGTCCGTCCCTTCCCGGAGGACGTTTTTCAACGGACCCTCCAGTGGGTGATGCGCGCGGATTCGTCCGGGTCACAGTGGCGGGGCCGTGCGGGCGTCGCACCCGCTTCCCGCGTCCGCAGGGACCTGATTGTTTTTAGCACGTTACGGACATCATTCAATCACAGCGTAGAGGGGTTGTCAATGCGGCGGGAAAGAAAGACTTAAAGAAAGGCTTTTTGTCGGAGACCGCAGCCGCGTTTTTCAAAAAACGACGCTCGGAGCTTGTTAATCGTCCCGTCGAAATGTACAATCTAATGAATGTGTCGGGAGAGGTCCCTCTCCCTCTGTAGGATCGACTTGAATTTTAGCGGGCCGCGGAAAAACGAAAAGCCCTCCGAAACTTTGCGCTTTCAGGGTTTTCATTTTATCTTTCCGGCTTTTTGCAAAAAATCGAGTGAGCGGGACACAAACACCGCCCGTTCTCCGCCATTGGGGAATGGGGAGAAGGAGAGACAGTGCCATGCAGTATCTTATTGTAATAATGGCCGTAACAGCCGGGGCCGGGATCGGCTACCTGGTGCTGAGGGCCTGGGACAACACGCGCCTCACAGGATATAAGAACCGGACGATAGCCATGCTTGAGGAGGCGCACGAGGCGGCCGAGAGGACCAAGAAGGAGCGCATGACCGAGGCCAGGGAGGAAATCCTCCGGCTGCGCCAGGATGCCGAGCGCGACATCAAGGATCGGCGCAACGAGCTCCAGCGGGCCGAGCGCAAGATCGAGCAGAAGGAGGAGAACCTGGACCGAAAGCTGGACAGGGTCTCCCACAAGGAGGACGAGCTGCGGAACAGGCAGGAGGCCCTGGAGCAGCGGAGCACGGAGCTCGAGGCGCTCATTCGGCAACAGAACGCGAAGCTGGAGGAAATAGCCTGCCTGACCCGCGAGCAGGCCCAGGAGATCCTGCTCCGCAAGACGGAGGAGGAGGCGCAGTACCTCATCGGGCTCCGTCTGAAGGATCTGGAGGAGAAGGCCCAGAGGGAGGCCGACCGCAAGGCGGGGGAGATCGTCGTCTCGGCCATGCAGCGCTGTGCGGTGGAGCACGCCGGCGACGCGTCGGTCAGCGTCGTCCCCCTGCCGACCGACGACATGAAGGGACGCATCATCGGAAGGGAGGGGCGCAACATCCGCGCCTTCGAGACCCTGACGGGCGTGGACCTGATCATCGACGACACCCCGGAGGCCGTGACCCTCAGCAGCTTCGACCCCATCCGCCGGGAGATCGCGCGACGGTCCCTGGAGCGCCTCGTCCAGGACGGGCGCATCCACCCCGCGCGTATCGAGGAGCTGATCGACAAAGCCTCGCGGGACGTCCAGGAGGACATCCTCTCGGCGGGGGAATCCGCCATCCTGGAGATGGGGATCAAGAACATGCACTCGGAGCTGATCCGCACCCTGGGACAGCTCAAGTTCCGCTTCAGCTACGGACAGAACGCGCTCTCCCACAGCCTCGAGGTGGCCTACATATCCGGGGCCATCGCCGCGGAGCTGGGGCTGGACGAGGAGCTGGCGCGGCGGGCCGGCCTGCTGCACGACCTCGGCAAGGCCGTCGATCATCAGGTCGAGGGGCCCCACGCCGCCATTGGGGCGGACCTGGCGCGACGCTTCGGGGAGAGGCCCGAGGTGGTTAGCGCCATCGCCTCCCACCACGACACGCTGGAGGTGCATTCCGTCTACGATGTCATCGTTGCCGTGGCGGACGCCGTCAGCGCCTCCCGGCCCGGCGCTCGGCGCGAGAGCCTGGACGCCTACATCAAGAGGCTGGAGAAGCTCGAGGAGCTGGCCCAGGCGTTCAACGGCGTCTCCAAAGCCTACGCCATCCAGGCAGGGCGCGAGGTCCGCGTGGTGCTCTCCTCGAACAACACGGATGACGGCACGGTGCACAAGCTGGCCTACGACATCGCCCGCAAGATCGAGGCCGAGATGAAGTACCCCGGCCAGATCAAGGTCAATGTGTCGCGGGAAACGCGCGCGACGGAGTTTGCGAAGTAACCCGAGAAGCGAACGAAATCGACGGAGGCATCCATGCGCATCCTTTTTGTCGGCGACATCGACGGCAGCCCGGGGAGAACGGCCCTGGCGAACGCCCTCCCTGCCCTTCGGGAGGAGTGGCAGGGCTTCGATTTCGTGGTCATCAATTGCGAAAACGCCGCTGCCGGTAAGGGCATGACGGGAAAGATCCTGGAGGAGTTCCTGGCCCTGGGCGTGGACGGTATGACCTCGGGGAACCACATCTGGGACAAGAACGCCTTCTACCCCATTTTGAACGAGGAGACGCGGGTGCTGCGCCCCGCCAACTATCCTCCCGAGTGCCCGGGGTCCGGGGTAACCGTCCTGCGGCGCAACGGGAAGAAGCTTGGGCTCATCAACCTTCAGGGACGGGTGTTCATGCCCCCCATCGACTGCCCCTTCCATTGCGCGGACGCCCTCCTGGAGGAGCTGCGGGCGAAGGAGGGGGACGCTCTCCCAATCCTTCTGGACTTCCACGCGGAGGCGACGTCGGAGAAGAAGGCCCTGGCCCTTTACCTGGACGGACGCGTCTCCGCGGTCCTCGGCACCCACACGCACGTCCAGACGGCGGACGAGCAGATCCTCCCCGGGGGCACGGCGTTCCTCAGCGACGTCGGCATGACGGGCGGACATGGGGGCGTCATCGGGGTCACGGCCGAGACGGTGCTGCCCCGCTACCTCACGGGGCTCCCCTCCCGATTCGAGGTCTGCGGGGAGTCGCCCTGCGTCAACGCCGCGGTCCTGGAGATCGACGAGTCCACCGGGGCGGCGGTGCGCATCGCGCGCGTCTTCCGGAGGATGGACTACCCATAGGCCCCTGAATCCAAATACGACACGACGCAAAAGCGCAAAAAAAACGCACCGGAAAACTTTTCCGGTGCGTTTTTCATCAGCATACGGATGACTTGAAATCGTTACAGCTCGGGAACCGCCATTCCCTTTTCCTTATAGTACTTCGCCGCTCCGGGATGGACGGCGACGGAGGCGCCCTTGAGCGCCGTATCCAGGGAGATCAGCTTCGCCTTGTCGTGGACGGGCTTCAGCTCCTCAAGGTTCTCGAAGATGGCCTTGGTGATGTTGTAGACCAGGTCACCCGGCATCGCTGCGTCGCAGACCAGAATCGCCATGACGGCCGGGGTCGGGGTATCGTGGTCGATACCCTTGTAGGTGCCCGCGGGGACGACGTCCTTCGTGAAGTAGGGGAACTGCTTGACGAGCTTGTCCAGAAGGTCCTCGTCGAAGGCCACGAGGTCGATGTCCCTCTGAGCCGCCAAGGCCATCACCGCCGCCGTCGGATAGCCGGCAAGCACGAAACCGGCGTCCAGCTGTCCGTCCTGAATACGCTCGGCCGTGTTGGCGAAGTCCAGAAAATCGGCGTTCATATCGGAGTATTTGAGCCCGGCCACCGAGAAGATCGAGCTCAGGCTGCCGGCCACCCCCGACCCCGGCGCGCCGACGGAGACGCGCTTGCCCTTGATCTCCATCAGGCTTTTGATCCCACTGTCCTTCACCGTGATGCACTGCATGTGCTCCGGATAGAGGGACGCGATCATCCTCAGGTTCTCCACCGGCTTGTTGAAGGGTTTTTCACCCTTAGCCGCCAGGTAGGATACGTCGTTCTGGACCAGCGCCATGCTCACCTCATGCCCGGCGATCAGGTTGATGTTCGCCGCGGAGGCGTTGCCCGTCTCGGCCGTCACCTCGACGTCAGGTACATGCTTGTTCATGACCTGGGCCAACCCGCCGCCCAGGGGATAGTACGTCCCGGCCACGCCGCCCGTGGCGATGGAGAGGAACGTCTTGTCCGCAGCAACAGCGGATCCCGCTACCAAAAGAAGCCCCACTGCGAGAAAAACACCCAACACCTTCTTCAAATCGAACACCCTCCTCTTCAATATGAACAAAAATATGAAGACGAACCGCAAAGCAGCCCCCAAAAACATGAGACCGACTATCGAGATATTACTTTACTACAAAACAGGGCTCGGCGCCAGCCCCCCAGGCAAAAATGTCTATTCCACGTATTCATAACGGAGCGCCTCGGCGTCGCCCCAAAGCTTTTCGAGTTTGTAGAACTCCCGTCCCTTTCGGCTGAAAATGTGGACGGCGACGTCGCCCGCGTCGATCAGCCTCCAGTTGGAGCTGTGCTCCCCCTCCAGCCGAACCGCCAGGCCCCGGCGCTTTAGGGCCTCCTCTGCCGTCTCCGTCAGGGTCTTCATGTGGACATCGGAATTTCCCGTCGCCAGGATAAACACATCGGCCAGCGTCCCCGCGTCCCCAAGATCCAAGACGACGACATCCTGCGCCTTCTTGTCGGATAGAGCCGAACAGACGTCCTCATAATCTCCAAGTTTTCCCATAAAGCCATACCTCCTCTCTGGGAAAAATGTCCCAGAAAAAATGTCGAAAAATCGTTCATAATCAATCATTCACGCTCGGTCAAGGAATCTACCGTCAGAAGTTCAGGGACTCCAGGCGCCTGAACACGGTATCCTTGTCGTGCCCGAAGATGATGGAGACCAGGGTCGCCCGCCGATCCTCCCGGACCAGGCCGGCGTTGGTTATGCCACAGAGCTCGGCCAGCGCCAGGGCTGCATCTCTGTCCGCCTCCTTGCCGCCGGCGGGGTAGATGATGTTCGTCGAATGATAGTCGAAATGCCGCGCATTTCCCGCGTAGGGGACCTCGATCCCTATCCGCTGGAAGAGTCGGGAGGCCCTCCTGCCAAGGCCGGACGCCCCATCCCCATTCAGGATGCCGATCTTGCCGATTCGCTCCCGAAGCTCCCTCAGGCGCTCCTCCGTGAGGGGCGCCGCCGCCGGAGCCACGTCGTCTGAGACCTTTCCGGCATCGGAGCTCAGGACGTCCCGCTGTCCCTGGGGCGGAAGCTTCGCCGCCAACTGGAGGGACAGCCCCACCGTGTCGAGGATCCAATAGCTCAGGTTCCCGCTGTACCCCGACTTGCCTGGGGCCATGAACATCTGCACCCGGTCCGGCGGAAGCGCGTTGGCGAACTGCATGAGCTTCAGGGCCTCCAGCGGCGTCAGGTCGGTATCGACGGCGGCGACGACCTCGTCGATGAGGGCGGGGATACGGGGCAGAATAGCCGGGGACTTCAGCCTGGACAGGACAATGTCCATGAACTTCTGCTGCCGTTGGACGCGGCCGATGTCCCCCAGGGGGTCGTGTCGGAAGCGAACGTATCCGAGAGCCGTCCTGCCGTCCATGTGCTGCTGCCCCTTAGAGATGTCGATGAAGAGTTTGCCCGAGTAGTCCGTGTACTTCAGCGGCTTGTCCACGTAGATATCGATGCCCCCGATCAGGTCGATGATCCGGGGGAAGCTCTTGTAGTTGACCATCACGAAATAGTTGACCGCCATCCCGGTCAGGTTCACCACGGTCTCCTTCAGAAGGTCGATGCCCCCGTAGACATAGGCGTGGTTGATCTTGTCCCAGCCACGCCCCGGGATCTGCACACGGGAGTCCCTGGGGATGGAGGCCACGCGCACTGCCTTGTTGTCCGCGTCGAAAATAGCCAAGGCAATAGCGTCGGTGCGCGAGCCGCCGTCCACGTTGTCCAATCCCACGATAAGGACGTTCACCGTGCCCAAGACGGGATCGATATAGGGCCCGTCCTTCCGCTCCGTCTGGGCATCGTCGCTCCCGACGGCCAGGGACTGCCCCAGGTCGAGAGGATCTTTTGGCAACAGGACCTCCTTCAGACGAAAAGCGGCCCCTCCCGACACTGCCAGAAGGAGCAGAAGGGCGATCCCGAAAATCTTGAAAAATCTCACTGCCGCGACACCTCCATATTCGAGGCTTCCACATTCGACGCCTCCACATTCCTGTAGAGCCCCGCGGACTCGATGTACGCCTCGACGAGGCGGGGCACCAGGAAGCGCACGCCCCGGCCGTCGCCGGCCCGCCGGCGAATCTCGGTGCTGGAGATGGCGAACTCGGGGATCTCGACCAGCCTGAGATGGTCCCGAATCCCCTCGGGGAGGGAGTCCAGCCCCTGGACGTCATACCCCGGTCGGGTCGCCGTGACCAGAGTACACAGCGTGGGTAGAAGCATGCAGTCCACCCAAGTCTCGATAGAGAGGAGGGCGTCCAGGCCCGTGATGAAAAAGAGATCCTTGGGGGGGGTTCCCCTTGCAATAAATTCCCTCAGCGTGTCCACGGTGTAGGTGGGGCGTTTTCGCTCGATCTCCATCCGGGAGACGGAGAACTCCGGAACCCCGGCCGTCGCCAGCAGCGTCATGGCGTAGCGATCCTCGGCGGGCGTCACCCGGCGATCCGTCTTGTGCGGAGGGGCGCCCGCCGGGACGAAGACGATCCGATCGATATCAAGGCGGCGGCGGCATTCCTCGGCCGCCAGCAGATGCCCGTAATGGATGGGATCGAACGTTCCTCCCATGATGCCCGTCTTGATGGACACAGCGAAAATCCTCCCTAAATGGGGGCCCTGCCCCGCGTTTTAAGCCCGTGCGGCGATACCTCGACGCGGCCTCCTAACGCCGGAGGGAGAAGAAAATATCCGCCCCTCCAGGACGGGGGCCCGCCGCACACACAGGGACTACTCGATAATTCTATCAGGTTGGAACTCGAATTCGACCTCCCCTATAAGGACCCTGTCCCCCTCCCGGGCGCCCGCATCCTCCAGGGCCTCCTCGACGCTGAGCCGTTTCAAAAGGCGTGCGAACTTCACCATCGCGTCCTCCTGATCGAAGTCGATGCGCCGGACAGAGCGCTCCAGGTTCTCGTGCTCCACGAGGAAGCTACCGTCGTTCATACGGCGGATCGCGACGGGCTCCGGCCTTCCGCCCCTCCGCCTCGGCAGCTCCCGAACAGCGGGCGCCTCCGCAAGGGAGACGGTACCCTCTGGGCGGGGATAAAGCCTGACGAGCTCGACGATCCTGTCGATCAGGGCCGGGATCCCCTCCCCCGTCAGCGCGCTGACGCAAAGGCAGGGGATGCCCAGACGCGACATCTCCTCCTTCAGAATCATGGCGTTCTCCTCCGAGCCGGGCAGGTCCGTCTTGTTCCCGACCGCCAGGCAGGGACGCTCCGTGAGTCGGGCCCCATAGGCCTCGAACTCGCCGCAGACGATCCGCCAGTTTTTCAGCACGTCGGGCTCGGACAGGTCCACCACGTGGACCAGCACCCGGGTCCGCTCCACGTGACGCAGAAAATGGAGCCCCAGCCCCTTGTCCTCGTGCGCACCCTCGATCAGGCCCGGGACGTCGGCGATGACGATCTGCTGGTCGTCGACGGCCAGGACCCCCAGGTTCGGGGAAAGGGTCGTGAAGGGATACCCCGCGACCTTCGGCCTCGCGCCGCTGATCGCCGCAAGGAGGCTCGACTTCCCCGCGTTGGGGAACCCCACCAGTCCGACGTCGGCAATAAGTTTCAGCTCCAGGGTCAGGGTCCGTTCCTCGCCCATGTCGCCCTTCTCCGCGAAACGCGGCGCCCGGCGCACCGAACTCGCAAAATGTGCGTTTCCCCGCCCCCCGCGGCCGCCCCTGGCGGCAACGAAGGTCTGCCCCGGCTCGACGAGGTCGGCAAGGATGTTCCCCGCCTCGTCCCGGACCAGGGTCCCGCAGGGCAAGGGGACGCGCAGGTCCTCGCCGTCCGCACCGGTCCGCATCGCCCCGCCGCCGTGCCCCGCGTGTCCCGCCTGAAAGCGGCGGTTGAACTCGAAGTCGGCCAGGGTGACGATCCCCCCCACCGCCTCGAAGATCACGCTCCCGCCCCGTCCGCCGTCCGCGCCGTCGGGACCGCCCTTGGGGATGAACTTTTCCCTGCGAAAGCTGAGGGCCCCATTCCCTCCGCGCCCCGCCTTGACCATTATCCTGGCCAGATCGATGAACTTCATGGGCAACACCACCACTCGAAAAAACGAAAAAAGGAGGCCCCAGGCAGACGGAGCCTCCCTCACAGGACGAAATCAGGGAATCGATATGGAAGCCGATATGAAAACTAAATTGACGCCAAAACGAAACTCGAAACCTCCCCGTCCCCCGACGGGCCGGGAAGGAAATTACCGGGCGGCGTCCGGAACGATGGAGACGTACTTGCGGTCCCCACGGGTGGCATATTCTACCCTGCCCGGAAGCAGGGCAAAGAGGGTGAAATCGCGTCCCAGTCCGACGTGTTTCCCAGGATGGACCCTGGTCCCGCACTGCCGGACCAGGATGCTCCCCGCCGTCACCTCCGTGCCGGCGTAGACCTTGATCCCCCTGTACTTGGGGTTGCTGTCCCTGCCGTTGGTGGAACTGCCCTGCCCCTTCTTATGGGCGAAAAACTGTATGTCGAAACGAAAGATCATCTTTGCACCTCCGTGATGCTCACATATTCGGGATAGCCGGACCCTATCTCCTTCAGGGACAGCGCGACCGTCCGCGTCAGAAGGTCCAGGGAATCCGCAACCTCCTCGGGCCAGGATACCCGGATCAGCGGGACATCGGGATCGACCTCACAGCGCAGATCCCGCACCTCCGCCACGTCGGAAAGCCCAAGCAGAAGGCCGTGGACCAGAGCGGAAACCGCCGCACAAACGACATCCTGCCCCCTCGGAGCGCTCCCGGAATGTCCCAGGCTCTCCAAACCGACAAGCGCGCTTCCGCCCCAGTAAAGGGTGACCCGAACCATGGGGCGCGGCCCGACTGGCTAGCCGTCGATCCCGCGGATGACAACCTCGGTGAAATACTGCCGATGCCCGCGCAGGCGGCGATAGTTCTTCTTGCTCTTGTACTTGAACACGATGACCTTCTTGTCCCTGGCCTGGGCGAGGATCTCCGCCCGGACACAGGCGCCTGCGACATAGGGGGTTCCAAACTTCGTCCCACTGTCGCCGGCCACCATCAGGACCTTGTCCAGAACAACCTCGTCCCCCGCGGCCCCATCCAGGCGCTCGACGCGAAATCTATCCCCCACCTGGACACGATACTGCTTGCCGCCGGTCTCCAAAACTGCATACACGATTATTTTCCTCCTTCCGCTGGCTCAAGGCCCCCCTGCACAATCCCAAAGGGTTGACAGGAGATTATGCCCCGTCCATGCGCATACAAAGCTCAATAATTCTACGCACAGTCAAGCGATTCGTCAACACAAAAAAAACGAACCGTGCACCGGTCAGCGTCGGCCGCCTCCATCACAACCTCCTCAATCATGACCTCCTCAATCATGACCGACTCCATTATGCTCTCCACAGCGTCTCTCCCTCATCCAGCCGCACCTCGAAAAGGCGCAGGGTGCGCTCGAAGGGCTCGGCCCCCGTCAGGTCCACCCCAGCCCGCCTCAGAATGTTCAGGGAGTGATCGCTGCCACCGCTCTTCAGGAAGGTCAGGTAGCGGTCCCGCGCTCCATCCGCCCCGGTCAGGATGGCGTCCGCAAACGCCCCCGCGGCCGTGAAGCCCGTCACGTACTTGTAGACGTAAAAGGCTGAGTAGAAATGGGGAATGCGAGCCCATTCCGCGCAGAGGGCGGGGTCGACCGTCAGCTCCGGCCCGTAGTACCGCGCGTTGAGCTCGCCCCACAGCGTGCTCATCCACTCCGGCGTCAGGGCGTCGCCCGCCTCGGCCCGGGCGTGGGTACGCCGCTCGAAGTCCGCGAACATCGCCTGCCGGAAGAACGTCGTCCGCACCATGTCGTAAAAATAGTTCAAGAGCCATTTCTTCTCCGCGTCCGTCCCGCTTCGCCTCAGCAGGTACCCCAGCAGCAGGGCCTCGTTGGTGGTGGAGGCGACCTCCGCGAGCAGGATCGTGTAGTCGGCGTAGACCTGGGGCTGGGAGGCGTGCGAGTACCACGAGTGCAGAGAGTGCCCCATCTCGTGGACCAGCGTGAAGACGTCCCGCAGGGTGCCGTTGTAGTTCAGAAGCACGTAGGGGCTCGTCCCGTAGGATCCCCAGGAATAGGCGCCCTTGCGCTTCCCCCGGTTCTCCCGGACGTCGATCCATCGCTCTGCGAAGCCCCGCTTCAGGTTGGCGACGTAGTCCGGCCCCAGCGGCTCCAGCGCCCGAACCGCCAGGTCGCAGGCATCCTCGTAGGGGATGTCGGTAAGGGGCTCGTCCGACAGGGGGACGTTGAGGTCGTAGTAATGCACGGAGTCGAGCCCGAGGGCGCGCCGGCGCAGTGCGACGCAGCGGTGCATGAGGGGCGCGAAGCGGACGGCGGTATCCACCACGTTGTCGTAGACGCACGTCGGAACATCGTCGCCGAACAGCGACATCTCCAGGGTGTCCCCGTAGCGCCGCGCGTTGGCGTAGAAGATGTCGCCCTTCACGGACCCCGCGTAAAGCGCGCCGATGGCGTTGCGGAACGCCCCATAGGTCTCGTGGATGCCCTCGAAGGCGGCCTTGCGCACCGACCGGTCCGGAGAGCGGCTCAGGCGGTAGTAGCGCTCCTCGGAGAGCTCTACAAGGTTGCCTTTCTCGTCCCGGATGTCGGGGAACTTCAGGTCCGCGTCGGTCAGGAGGGTAAAGGCGTTATCCGGGACGGCGGAAAGCTCCCTCGTCCGGGCCAGGAGCCCCTCCTCGGCCGGGGAGAGCACGTGCGCCCGCTCCCGGAGGATCTCGGAGAGGTGGAAGTCGTAGAGCCGCAGTCCCTCGTCCTCCGCAATCCAACGCCTCAGATCGGCCTCGGGGATCGAAAGGACCTCGGGGCGAAAGAAGGAACAGACAGCCCCATGCCGCGTCGCCAGGGTTTCGATGCGGGCGGCCATCTCCATGGGCCGCGTGACGCGCAGGTCCTCGTGGCTCTTCATATTGGCGTAGACGTAGAGCTTCCCCAGCTCCAGCGCCACGGCCTCCTCCGCCCTCAGATAGGCCAGAAGCGCGGTCGGCCCCTCCCCAAGGCGCCCCGCGTGGTCTGCCAGGGCCTCGATTCTGGGCCCCAGGCTGGCAAAGGCGGCCTCCCATGCCTCGGCGGAGGGGTAGATGGCCTCCAGATTCCAACGGTCGCGCTCCGGGACCTCCGAGCGCTCCGGGACGAAGTCGGCTCCCACAGGCTCCGTCCCGTCGAACAAAGGCGCGTTGAATTTGAATTGAAACTTGAAGTTGAAATTAAAGTTGGATAAGGAATCGATACCCTGCAATCTGATGCACCTCGCGTACATTCTTGAAAATGGGACGCCAACTTGGATCTTGTGAGGGAATGTTTTCAGGGAGAAGAAGTTTTTTCTCCCGTTATCTTGCGCTCCACGACTCCCTATGGTATCATTCCCTTTGTTTTGGTCAAGAGGAACGAAACAGGCGCATGTCAGCTGTGTTCTCATGATCGATTCGAGTTGTGGCCCCATCGACTAGCGGCCTAGGTCGTAGCCCTCTCAAGGCTAAAACACGGGTTCGAATCCCGTTGGGGCCACCATTTTCAATGGTAGGCATCGAAAAAGAAGGCTCCATGGCATCATGAGCGTCTTTTTCATTTTAGGGGTGGTTAGTTCAGAGGTAGAACGCTTCCTTGACACGGAAGAGGTCAGAAGTTCGATTCTTCTACCACCCACCACTGATAGCAAGGGTTCAGGAGATTTTTCCCTGAACCCTTTTTCTTTCCCTTGAGACGCCCTTGAAGCAAGAGGTGAGCCACAGCCTTTGGAAAGCAGGTGCCCGACGAATATAAAATATTCGGCGGCATCGTCGAAGGACTCCTGATCGATCAGGCCCATTGCCAGCAGGGCCTGTATCGGCAAAGTCCGGACGCCCTCAGTCAAAAAACCTGCTCCGGCGGCCATAGCGGGCGCGACGACTCCCTTGGTGAATACGTATGAGTATGCGGGGAGTGCGTTGGGTACGGCGGAAGGCTGACGATCAAACGTCACGAACACCTGCACCATCCAGTAAGCGGATCCAACTCGTAGACTTTCTCCAGGAACTTCGGCCCCTGCGTCAGGAACTGCGCGATGGAGACGAGCATCCGGTGCGGCCCCGCCGTGATCAGGAAACGCGGGATCGAGGTCGTCTGCTTCAACACCGTCCCCAGGTTCCCCGCCAGGTAGGCTATCGCCATGTTTTTCATCATGGTGTTGCTCATCCCGTCCAACAGGGTGTGCGCCAGCCGGGCATCGTCCGTGACGTTGGTGTTCACGAAGTCCACCAGGGCACGCCATGCCTCGTCCCCGAACCGCTCCTTGACCATCCTCCCGATGGTCTGCCCGTCCACGGGGTTGCGCATCAGCAGAGCCCCGGCGAGGTCCCTTGCGGTGCTGGCCATCGCCGCGGAGTGCTCATGGCGCGACACGTCCTCGTGCCAGTTGTTGAAGAGCCCGAGCTTGATCGGCGTCTGATTCTCGTCCTTGATCTCGACGCGTTTCTTCATAAACCCGTCCTCGACGCGCCGCAGAACCCCGGCGTCCGCCATCCCGTCCGTGAGCGCCTCCGCGCTCTCGGCGTCGATCAGCCCCATCGACGACAGGTGCTCCAGGCGGTGTATCGAGGTGTAGTCCGTCTCCCGGTCCATGCCCTTCTGAAACGCGTCTATCAACCCGGCCTCGATGCGGTCCACGTTGCGATTATGGTCCTCCACAACCAGTTCCGCGGCCTTCTTGTGGTTCTCGGTCAGCAGTCCGATCAGATACGCCGCCGTCCCCTCGGGGTCGGACACGTTCTTGAGGTTCCCGTAAAGGATGGCCCGCCCCTTCTTGTCGTTGCGCATCCCGATGTAGATTTCCATGATGTCGTCCCAGGTGAAGTCCTTGCCCTCAACCGTCGCAGCGATGCGGGTGAAGTCCGACATCCTGAACCCCAGCGGCTTCAAGCGGTCCTCCATCCATTTGCGGCGCTCGAAGATATGCCGGAGCGCCACATCGCGCTGCTTGTTGACCTCATCGACGAGGTAACGGACGAACGCGCCCGTGTAGTCGGTTGCGCCCTTGTCCAGCCAGTCGAAGAACCGGTCCGGTCCCAGCGTCGCCGCATACGCCCAGTCCTTGGCTTTCGCCAGCTTGCCCGTGATGCCCTTGTACTGTTTCTTGATGTCCTCCGCCTTCGTGACGATCTTCGGCAGATTGGTCTTCCGCTTCTTCAGGACGGCAACCAGTTCGGAGTGAATGGTGTCCCTCCGTTCCGTGCGCTCGAGGTCCCAGACCTTGTACTCCTCCTTCCCGCGGTCGTAAATCTGCTGGATCTGCTCGTTCAGGGTGCGCAAGTCGCCCAGAGTCATATCGTTGAGCGTCCTGGTCCCCAGGTATTTCAGGTCGGCAGCGTTCATCGTGTCGGCGGCCTCGGGGTTCTCCTTCAGGTACTCCTCCAGCTCTGCGCGGATGTCCAGCGTCTCCTGTCTGCGCTTCTTCAGGTCGTAGTCCGCAAGGAGTTTCTCCAGCTCCTTGTGCCGAGTCCAGGCGATGGACTCGCTCTTCGCCATCTTGTTAATGCCCTTGACGAGCTTGTTGACCTCCTTCTTGAGCTTCTGGCGCTCCTGGAGCTTCTGCTTGAGTGCAGCGATGCGCATTTGCGCTTTGGCTCTCTCGCTTCCCAGCTGCAGGCGGCGCTTGACCTCAAGTTCGTCCAGCTTCCCGGCTGCCTCTTCCTTAACCCTGCCCAGTTTCTCGGCTGCCCTATCCTTGGATTCAGCCAGTCTTTCCGCCGCTTTCTCCTTAAACTCCGTCAGCTTCTCCGCCTCGGCTTCACGCCCAACCTTAACCCCTTCACGATAGGCGGCCTTGACCGCATTTGCCCGCTCCCTTGCCTCCTGCTCGTGGCGTTGGATTTCTTCCTTGAGGGCCGCCTCCTCGACGGCCAGCTCCCGAATGGTGGTCTCTGCGTCGATCTCCTCCGGCATGGCCAGCAGGCGGTCGTAGACGCCCCGCATCTCGTCGGAGAGCTCGATGCCCAGCGCCTGCACCACGTCGTGATAGACCTCGATCATCCACGCCCTCAGACGGCGGAACACGCCTCGGAGCTCCTTGCTCGGGGCCTTGCCCTCGGAGATGTAGACCTCGAAGCCGCGGGCAAAGAACTCATGCACCCTCGTCCTGGCGCCGTTGGTGTCCGCATCGAACTCCTCCCGCGTCACTCCGGCCTCCCGCAAAATGGTGTTCACGTCCTCGATGAGCTGCGGAGCCACGCCGTCGCGGCCGCTCAGTTCGTAGATCACCCGGAACATGTGGTGCGCCAGCTCGTGGAAACTGGAGCTCCGGTTTGCGTTCTTGAAGAACTCAATCAGGCTCACGCCGTCGGGCTGGACCGTCAGCCGGGCGTTGATGTCCGAGGGGTGCGCAGATACACCGCGGGGGGCCGTCCCCTCTCGGGAAGTGCCCCCCGCTCTTTCAGCGCCTAGCCCTGCTGCTGCGCCGCCTGCTGCGCCCGCTTGGCTGCTTTCTCTGCCCTGTACCTCATGAGCTCCCTGTGGAACGCCTCCTCGCCTCTCTCGTAAATCTCCTCGGTCATGGGATATATCTTCCGTTCCTTCGACTTGCCTTCCGGGGAAGACTGTGGTGTCGATTCTGCTGTAGCCATCCGCTATACCCTTCTTCTTGACCCGCTCAAAGACCTCACGCGGTTTGTTGCCGTATTTGAAAGACGTTGCCTCGAGGTCCACGAACCGCCCCGTCTCCGCGAAACGCCTCAAGTTGCGCCCCGCTGCCACGTTGGGGTTGATGTCCGCCATGTGGACATAGACCTTATAGCCCTTCTGACGAAGGAGATTTATGTAATCCTTCTCCAACTTAGTGTAGTTGCTCCCCACGATGGGGATGACAACGTTTCTGCCTTCGTCCGTGGCATCCTCATACACTCTCGAAACAACCGCCTTACTTTCCTCGTGCACGAACCCCGCGCCGAAGCCGTCATCAAACTCAGGGATGAGTTTCTTGGCTTCGTCGCTGTCGATAAGCATGGATTTGTACTTGCTGGAGATGGGGTCTACCAGGGCGGAGGATTTCCCGCTGGCGGGAAGGCCAATAATGATATCGGCCCTGCGGTCGTTTCTGACCTCCCCATTATAGACGGTCCGCTTCTGCCCGTCAACGACCTCCGTCACCGCGGAGCCGTAGCTCATGAGCTTGTCATAGACCTGCTTTCGGATAGCCTCGCGGCCCGGCATGCCCAGCGTCGAGCCCGTGGCCGTCCTGCCCCTCGCGTCCTGAATCTCAGGGATGGCGCTGTACTCCTCCGCAGCGACGGGCTCTCCAGCCTCCAGCTTCTCCAGCGCCGCCATGTACTCCGCAGATACGGACTTGCCCGTCAGCTTGAAGGTGAGAGGGCCGCGCCGCACGGAGTACGCCATCTCCGAATCCATCATCTCTTCCAGGATGATCTGATCTTCCCGTGCTACGTCCTCTGTTTCGGTCAGCAAACGCTCTTTGCGTTCTTCGTTGCTCAGGCGTGTGCGCTTCTCGGCGTTGCGGGCCTCGACTTCTCCGCCAAGATGGTGGTAAGCCTTTCGTCCTGCCCCTTCCTGTGCAGCGCGGTCCGCTTCTCTGCTTGTCGCTGTCTTCAGATATTCCTTATAGCCCCTGCGTATTTCGTCTGTGACCTCATCGGTCTGCCAGGCGTTTTTCGCGTACTCTTCGAGGCTCAGGGGGGCCCGTAGTTCTTTGTAAATCTTCAGCGTGTGTTTCCTGGCCTGTCCAAGCCACATCTCCGAGGGGCTCCCGCCGCGAGCGAATCCCTCGATGCGCTGTATCGCGTGCTGAATCTCATGGACAAGCACCGTCTTGGCGGCATCCCCCCGGAGGTCCATATCGAGTGAAATTGTGTTCTCGGATGGGCTATAGCTCCCCTTACCCTCCCCATACCTGTCCTGGAACTTGACGCTGATGTCCGCCAATTCCGGGTACGCCGCGTAAAGCTCCGGGGCGTCGTAAAAATCGGAGAGCCGGGAAGGCTTCCTTGTCTCCCGGACGATAGGCGTCAGCTCTTTAAGCCTGGCCTGTTCTCCTTCTGTGATATCCCCGTCAATGAATTTCCTTTCGAGCTCGCGGAACTCCAGCAGGTCTGAGTTGCTGATGAACCCCTCGTGCCGGAAGGTTCCGTCCGGAATCTCGTACCGCCACTTCCCGTCTGCGCCGCGCTCCCAGCCTGTAGCCAGACGAATCGTCTTGGCGTCCTTCCCGGACTGCTCCATTTCGCGGGCGACGTTCAGGTTGTCGAGGCGGACCGTGCCCTCCTTGGCTTTGTCCAAGGCTTTCGCCCTGCGCTTGCCAATGATCTGGTAGTACTCCTCCGCATCCCGCGCCGCGGCCTCCGCCTCCCGCGCCGCGGCCTCCTCCTCGGCCTCGATGAGCTGGAGCAGACGCTTTTCGATCTCCTTGGGGCTCCTCTTCAGCAGTCCTTTTCTCAGGGCATTAAGCCGTTCCTCGATATCCACTCCCCGCTCGTTCTTTTGGGTAAACTCCGGGTCGTCGCTTTGCAAACGCCGCGTAAACTCCTCAGGGGACAGGTTCTCAATCCATGTTGCGATCTTATCGTACTCTTTTTCAAGGGCCAGCGCTTCCGTCTTCTCCGGGCTCTCCGGCCAGGTCTCGATCCCCTCGTTAGTCTCCAGGTTCTGCCACGCCTGGAGCGCCAGCGCCTCATCCCTGGCAGGCCCCTCCTGCCACGTCTTGGGATCGCCGGGGTCGTACTCCTCGCTCTGGCGCGCTGAGGTCTGCGGGGCGGGGGCAAACGTTTCAACCCTGCCGTTGACCTCCCATTCCAACATGTGTATCACGTTCTCATCCCAGATGACGAAGTTATCCCCCTTGCCGCCATCGTCAAGGTAGCGCAATCCGGGGATCCCCAGGCTGTTCAGGAACATCGACACCTCGCGGGAGTTTGCTTCGACGGGGCCGTTCAACCCGCCCTCGACGCTTATCCTTCCCTCGTTGAGGGCGTCGGCGATCTTCTCCTGAATCTGTGCGCCGCTGAACACGTCGTATATCTTGATGCCACGTTCACCGTCGCTTTGCTTGTACTCGTCCGCATAGGGCTGCAAGGCGTCCTTGACCTTCTGCGGTTGTTCGGAGAACCTTTTGTCGTAGGACAGCAGCACGTCGTTCTCGGGGATGTCGAACTTCGCAACCTGAACGTTCTCGCCGAACCCTCCGGCAAGACGGACATAGAGCTCTGCGACTTCGCGGGCTGAGGAGAGGTACGCACCCCACCCGTAGCTTGCCGTCCCGTTCCCGCTCCCCACCTTGCTCATGTCGAACTTGTCATAGAGGACCGGGCTCCCGTTGTAGGCGGACTGATCGTACTTCTCCCCCTCGGGGGCGTAAAGGTACGGCCTGCCCTCCACGTCATTGACAGCATCGACTAATTCACGTACACTGATATTGTCCGGGGCGCCAGTGTTCCAAGATTGCTCTGTCCCCACAGAGCCGTTTTGGGAAGGGCGACCGGACAATTTTTTTGCGTGCTGCATGTCATAGAGGCTGATATCCTCTATTTCAGTTTTGCCTGTTTCATATTCTTTCGTCACAAGCAGCATGATGTGACGGTCGTTCTCTCCACCAAAATCTACAGGGGCAAGGAATCGGTGGACCTGTTTCAGGTTCCCGATAGCCCCCTCAACCCTGCCTGCCGGGGGCTTTCGATCATCGTGGCTTTCGACGCGGTACGCTTCACGGACAATCTGGTCAAGATAGGGAATAGCTTGATACAAGGCATCCCCACTTTCGCCATGTGTGTTTCTGGCCGTGCTGAGGATATGCTTTAACCCACCTTTTTTAGACAGCGTTACAGTTAACCCGGTATGAGCATTAACCACCTGTCCGTTCTGGAAGCGCTCCACGATTTCGGCGCGCATCTCCGGCGTAAATGCTTTGTCTCGCTCATGGAAGGGCACATCGGACATTGTCCTCTGAGCCTTAACGACGTTGACCCTTGCCCCCAGGTCCACATCGTTGTTCAAGGGCGGCTGCCCAAAGCTCTCGCCCTGCGTCTCCTCCGTCCCCTGGCGCAGCTTCATCTTTGCCAGCTCGGACGGGGCGATGTTGTACCGCTTGGAGGTCACGCCGATGAAGCTCCCGGCCATCTTGCTCCACTGTCGCGCCTCGGCCTTGTCCAGCCCCGCACCCAGCGCCTCCTGCTCCAGCTCTTTGGTAATCCCATCGACCTCCGCCGTGCGCCAGGCGGGCCTTTCGGCCTTCTTCTTCAGCGTCTCTCCGACCTCGCGGGTCGTCATCCCCTTCGAGCCGCGCCGCACATCGTTCTTGACGGCCTCGGCCAGCTCCGGTGCAACGTCCTCCAATGCCTCGTACTGCTCGGCGGTCAACCGGACCTCGCTCGTCCCCTCGACGGGCTCTACGACGATGCCCAAGTCCTCCAGCAGGCCGGGGTTCTCCTGGTTGTAGCTCTCTATCGCCTGCGCCGGGAGGTAGACGTTCGTGTCCTCCTCGGCGCCATTCTCCCCTAGACCATCGACCGCCTGCCCCTGAACCTGAGTCTGCCCCTGAGCCTGGCTCTCCTCCTCCTGAGTCTGCGCCTCCAGCTTCGCCGCCGCCTTCTCCTTAAGCCTGTCCAGTTTCTCGGCTGCCCTATCTTTGAATCCAGCCAGCCTTTCCGCCTCGAACTCGCGCCCCGCTTTAAATGCCGCCCTGGCATACTTCTCCGCCATCGCGTAGCCTCGGCGCATGGCCTCGGACAGGGTGAGCATAGGATTGACGTTAGCCTTGCCGGGTGGTACAGTAGCCGCAGAGTTGCTCTTCTGCTTTGCGGTCGGGGCAGTGCCTTCCCGGTCTTCGTTTGGGCCTGTCCGCGAAACCACGCCGGCGCCGGGGTCGGCGGCGAGCGGTTCGCTCCTCGCGAAGAGCAGCTCCTTTTTATTGAGCTTCCTTTCCCGGATTGTCCATCCTGTTTTTGCCCGATAGACCCCATCCTCATTGACCAGTTCTATGGCCGCAACGGCATGGTGCCCTCCAAGGGGCTTCGTAAGCAGGAGAGAATCGTTGCTTCCGCGATAGACCCTCTCGTAAGCGGACAAGACATCGAAGAAAAATGTCTCGACATCGGGATACCCCGACCCAAGAATCTCTCCCCCGTGCCCCTCTTCTGCGTGTCTTACGGCCCCGACGTTGGCGCGTATCTCCCCGGCGGCGATCCCTGCGGCCTTCGCCACGTCTTCATCGATTCGCCCCAGTTCCGTCGAGCCGTCCGCCGTAAGCAGCAGCTCGCTGTCTTCCGCCTCGTCGATGGATCGCCCCGACTCCGGGGTCAGGGACACCGGCTCGATGGAGACCTCGGGGGCGATATCTGCCTCCGCCTTCAAGGTCCCCTCCAGAGCCCGGAGCCCGTCCGCTATCTTCCTTTGCTCCCGATACGCCGCTTCGAGGTCGGCCTTGACCTGAGCGTTATTCTTGTCCCTGTCGTACTCCTGCTGGATCGCCTTCTGTTGCTTCGTCAGATACCGCGCCCGGTCCTTCAAGTACGACCGTGCGCCCTCGGCACCCAGGCGATCCACCAGGGCATTCAGTGTGTCGGTGTTGACCTCCAACAGCGGGGCGGGCTTTTTCAGCTTGCCGCCCTCGATGCCCTCCAGAAACGCGACAAGTCCGTTCTCGTCCATCCCCAGAGCCTCGGCCAGCACGTCCAGGGGCAGGCCACTCCCCTCGGCCAACGCCTTCTTGGAGGTGAAAACTCCGCGCACCTCGTCACTCAGGCACGTTTAGTCCCTCGACCCCACGATAGATTCCGATGAGCCAATTCTTGAACTGCTCAAAGACGTTGCGCAGACCGTGGGGACGATGGCCGTCTCCTTCCTGCCGAAGACGGCCCTGGGCGCGGTGAGCGGCGTCCGACATGCGAGGGTAACGCAGAAGGGCGCGGAGCAGACCGCCGCGTCCCTGGGAATAAGCACGGACGAGCTCATGGCCAGAGTCAACGCCCCCGACGAACCCGCTCAGGGGCGCGCCGTGGATGGGCTGGGCGAGAACGCGCAGCCTTCCGGTCCCGCGATGAAGGACGGTGTCCAGCTGGGCCCCACCAGAGAGGCGGCGGCGAAGCTGGAGGCGCAGACTCAGGAGGAGGAGAGCCAGGCTCAGGGGCAGACTCAGGTTCAGGGGCAGGCGGTCGATGGTCTAGGGGAGAATGGCGCCGAGGAGGACACGAACGTCTACCTCCCGGCGCAGGCGATAGAGAGCTACAACCAGGAGAACCCCGGCCTGCTGGAGGACTTGGGCATCGTCGTAGAGCCCGTCGAGGGGACGAGCGAGGTCCGGTTGACCGCCGAGCAGTACGAGGCATTGGAGGACGTTGCACCGGAGCTGGCCGAGGCCGTCAAGAACGATGTGCGGCGCGGCTCGAAGGGGATGACGACCCGCGAGGTCGGAGAGACGCTGAAGAAGAAGGCCGAAAGGCCCGCCTGGCGCACGGCGGAGGTCGATGGGATTACCAAAGAGCTGGAGCAGGAGGCGCTGGGTGCGGGGCTGGACAAGGCCGAGGCGCGACAGTGGAGCAAGATGGCCGGGAGCTTCATCGGCGTGACCTCCAAGCGGTACAACATCGCCCCGTCCGAGCTGGCAAAGATGAAGCTGCGCCGGGGGACAGAGGAGACTCAGGGCGAGAGCTTTGGGCAGCCGGTTAACCCCGAGGTTAACTTGGAGCAAAAAGTGCCCATACTGGACCTGAGCGGCATGGAGGGGACTAGCACCCCCAAGGAGCTGCTGGCGCGGCTCAAGGACATGGCGCTCAAGGACGAGGCGTGGATTAGCCGTGACGCGGAGGTCTTCGCTACCCTGCCCAAGGGGAAGAAGCTGAAACACGTCGCTTACTCCAGCAGAATGCCTGCGAATAGAGAAGCTAGAGCACTGCGCAGCAACATCGCAAGCGGGCTGGACGAACTTGTGCAGAATGCCGTGCTCATCGAAAGCACGCCGAACAATGATCCGGCAAAGACGAACGTGCTGAACTTTCACAGGCTCTATGTTCCCGTGCGGACGAACGCGGGGATCCAAACTGTGAGGGTCGTCGCGGAGGAGCTTAAGGGCAGCGACAGTCTGAAACCGACGGATGTCGAGCTCTACGATGTCGTTCTGGAAGGACAAAAGGAGTCCCCGGCGGTTAGCCACGGCCTCCTCGCGAAGGAAGTGGTGCCCAGTCCGGGGGCTCCTTTTAAGCTCACTATAGCCGATATGCTCCGCGGTGTCAAGGATGCGGGGGGGAAGCCGTACGTCGGGGAGAAGTACGATCAGTCCGCCTACAACGGGAGCCCGGCCCTCTATGACAAGTTCGACATGAGCAAGGTGGGGAGCGGGAACGGGACAGCAAGCTACGGGTGGGGCGCGTACCTCTCCTCAGCCCGCGAAGTCGCAGAGCTCTATGTCCGTCTTGCCGGAGGGTTCGGCGAGAACGTTCAGGTTGCGAAGTTCGACATCCCCGAGAACGACGTGCTGCTGTCCTACGACAAAAGGTTCTCCGAACAACCGCAGAAGGTCAAGGACGCCTTGCAGCCCTATGCGGACGAGTACAAGCAAAGCGACGGTGAACGTGGCATCAAGATATACGACGTGTTCAGCGGCGCACAGATTCAGGAGAAGATCGCCGACGCCCTCAACGAGGGAAGGATAAGCGTCGAGGGCGGGTTGAACGGCCCCGTCGAAGCGAACTCCCGCGAGGTGTCGATGTTCCTGAACAGCCTGGGGATCCCCGGATTACGCTACCTCGACGATGGCGGCAAGGGGGATAACTTCGTCATCTGGGACGAGAACGTGATGCACATGCTGGAGCGGGAGGTCAACGGCAGAACGGAAACGTTTACTCCCGTTTCGCAGACCTCAGCGCGCCAGAGCGTCTCTGGGCAGCAGGGGCCGCGCGAAGACCCCGGCGCTCTGCTGCGCAGGGTGTGGGGGAACAACCTGGCGTACCAGACGCGCGAGGACCTGGAGGGGGCCATCGCCGCCATCAATGGGGGGCTCACCATTGATGGGTTCCCCGACGATGGAGTGGGGCATTTCCTGACCCGTGAGGTGCTGGACTGCATGGGGCTCGAACGCTCAAACCGCGTGGGCTATGACGAGAACGACCACATGACGTGGCCGGAGGGGCCGCGCAGGGAAGAAGCCATAAAGTATCGCGCACTTTTGGATGAAACACCCCTGGGCGGGGACGAATACGAAAAAATCGAGGCACACCTTGACCGGCTGTACGATGAAGAAGCCCGTGACGCGGAGAAAGAACGCGAGATATACAGCAGGCTCGAAAATTGGTATGACGGTCACCTCACCTCTATGAAGAACGACGCAGAAGAGTGCCTGCAGCATATGAGGCTGTTCGGGGTCAACAGCCTTGCGGAGCTCTACGGCCACATGGACGAGGCAGAGGCGACCCCGGCGCCCGAATGGAGCCCTGAGCTGCGGGCATTCATGGAGCGCTTTGTGGCGATCACGAAGTACTACGAGCCGTTTCTGGGACGAGGGCCGGAGGACTATGCATTCTATAAGGCGGGGAGCGACCCCGGAGAAACAATGGAGTTCCCGACCCGCTGGCGTGGGGTCTCGGAGCTGGAGGAGCTGTTCCTCGATCTGGCAGAGGTTGAGAAGAACCTGGCGCTCGAGGACGACAAGGATGAGCAAGGGCCCCTTCGCAAAGAGAAGGCCGGTATCCTCAAGGAGGCTCGTACCGTCCTGAAGCGGATGCACAAGGAGCTCGACGCCCTCATAGATGAGGACGAGGCACGGCAGAAGGCGCTGTGGGCAAAGGCGGAGGAGGCCGGGATAAAGGTAGAGGGCGATCAGCGCCCGGAGACGTACTACCAGATCGTCGGCAGGCGCGGGGCAGAAAACCTGGACGCTGCTGAAGAAGGGACGACCCGCCTTGACAACCTGAGCATCGCCCGCGAGATGGAGCAGGCCGGGAAGGATGCCAGGACGATTCGTCTGGCTACGGGCTGGGAGCGCGGCGCAGACGGGAAGTGGGGCTACGAAACCCTGGATGGGGCGATCCCTAAGGGGCTGTACAACCCTAAAAAACGAGAGGGAAAGGCGTTTTTTCTTCCCGAGATTTTTGAAAGCCCTTATTTATATATAGCCTACCCCTTTCTGCGCGACTTCATGGTGACTTTTGAGACCAACATGGACTCGGATCAGCGAGGCGGTGTCCATGAAAGCACGAAGAAAATACGTCTCAACTTTAACTATGTGAAAGATGTTGAGGCGCTTGCAAAAGTCCTTGTCCATGAAATACAGCATATGATCCAATATCACGAGGGGTTCAGTGGGGGAACTAATCCCAAAGAGTTTTCTCCATCAGCAGTCAGGACACTTGGAGAATACTTCAGCTATAGGCATTACAGAGCTGCACGCGATATATTAAAGTCTGTCCCCCATGATATCAAGGAGATGTTATTGCGGCTTGACACTGCTTTGGTAAACGGCGAAGACATCGAGACCTTGGAGAGCAGACTACCGGAAAACGCACAAGAGGCTTGGTCTAAATATAGGCATCACAAGCAACTCGAGCGTAAACGCCTTGAAGATGAATTTACAAACGCAGATGCGTATATGAGTTCATGGGGAGAGGTTCAGGCTCGCAATGTCGCAAAAAGGTTGTCACTAACCAACGAAGAACGAGCTAATACACTCTTATCAGAAACAGAAGATATAGAGCGTGAAGCCCAGTTGGACAAAAAAGAATTATCCAGATTTATAGCTCATGGCCCTAAGGCATTTGGGGATGAAGACGCACAAACTTGGGAAGATACAAGAAAAGCAAAAAGAGCTGAAAGAGAGGCTAAGATCGCAAGGAGGAAAGAAGAAGAGCGAGCCGAAAAAGAGGCCGAGAAGAAGCGGACGCAAAAACCCATCGATGAAATCATCTTGCGCGGAGTTAAAAGGTCTCTCGTAAGAGATGAAGATTTGCCCATCCCCTTCGCGCCCGCCCCAGAAAAGGTAAGGGCAATTCTTGAATATCTTGGTGCGACTGCTCCTGATGGAGCTACAGTGGATGAGATGGTTGGTAAGTTATACAAGATTAAAAACCGTGTGACGGAGGAATTTATAAAAAAGAAGTACCCAGGAGATGAAGGGGTGCTTCAATATCAAAATGAAGAATTGAAACGCCGTCGCCGAGCTCCATCAAAAGATCGCCCAATGAACAAACAACATCTTTACCTCCTACGCATCGCGAAGGAAGATGAGTATGTTGAAATGTTGTTACGAGAGCTGAATGGGTGGAAGGAGAGACTGCATAACTTCTATGACGAAAATGAGGCTATCCACTACCTTGAAGAATTGGAGCTTAAGAAAACAGACCTTGATAATCTGATTTCCCTCGCTGGGTTTGAGCCAAAGGGCAAAAGCAAACAAGACGTTATCAGGAACTTCGTAGCCGCCGCAGAGATCAAAAACCAAGGGGATACCGAGGATATATCAGAGATTTTAGAGGATGTCTTGTCCAGCATCGAAAAGGACGAGGAAAAAGCAAAGCAGCCTAACCCCGAAGCCACCGAGCCCCCTCTCGTCTTCAAGCTGACGGGCAAGTCCGTATCTGCGGAGTACATGGCGGCGCTGGAGAAGCTGGAGGCTGGAGAGCCCATCGCCGCGGAAGAGTACAACGCCATCCCCGAGATTCAGGATGCGAGGGGCAGGACGGCCACGGGCTCGACGCTGGGCATGCCGGGCCGCGAGGCCATCCGAAAGCAGGTCTATGACGAGCTCATGAGCTACGGCTCAGCGGTGACGGAGGTCGTTGACGGGCAGAAACGGACCGTCTATAATGGGGAGGTCAAAAACGACCGCAGGGCCGATATCATCATTGGGCTTCCCGCCAGCGGCAAATCCTCCGCCCTGGTAGACCCCATCTCCAGCAAGTACAAGTCCATGCTTATCGACAGCGACGAAGCCAAGAAACTCATCCCTGAGTTTGATGACGGCTTCGGCGCTGGGTATGTGCATGAGGAGAGTAAGCAGGTTGTTACAACCGTACTATCCGACGTTACAGACGAAGGGAAGAATATTGTAGTCCCCATAGTGGGAAGCGACTACACTAAGTTAAAACGGTTGTATATAGACGGACTCCGTCAGAAGGGCTACAAGGTCTACGTCCACATGGCGGACATCAACCCCAATGTGGCGACGGGGCGCAACCTGAGGCGTTTTGCGGAGACGGGGCGCTTTGTGGACCTCGAAGCAACGTCTTTCAAGTACGGCAACAAACCGCGTGAAGTCTTTGAACGAATCAAGAAGGAGGGTATAGCGGATGGCTACAGCAGAATCGACACCACAGTCTTCCCCGGAAGGCAAGTCGAAGGAACGGAAGATATATCCCATGACCGAGGAGATTTACGAGAGGGGCGAGGACGTGGCTTATCAGACGTTCATGCGCCTGGAGAAGGAGAAAGCAGCCAAGCGGGCGCAGCAGGCGGCACAGCAGCAGGGCTAGGCGATGAAAGAGCGGGGGGCACTTCCCGGATGGGGACGGCCCCCCGTGGTGTATCTGCGCACCCCTTGGACATCAACGCCCGGCTGACGGTCCAGCCCAACGGCGTGAGCCTGATCGAGTTCTTCAAGAACGCGAATCGGAGCACCAGTTTCCACGAGCTGGCGCACCATATGTTCCGGGTGATCTACGAACTGAGCGGCCGCGACGGCGTGGACCCGCAGCTCATCGAGGACGTGAACACCATCCTGCGGGAGGCGGGCGTGACCCGCGAGGAGTTTGATGCGAACACCAACGGCGCCAGGACGAGGGTGCATGAGTTCTTCGCCAGGGGCTTCGAGGTCTACATCTCCGAGGGCAAGGCCCCGAGCAAGGAGCTCCGGGGCGTGTTCCGTCGTCTGAGGGCCTGGATGATCGAGGTCTATCACGACGTGGTGCAGGCCCTGGGCATCGAGCTCTCCGACGAGATGCGGGGCGTCTACGACCGCCTGCTGGCCATGCCGGAGGAGATCGACGCGGAGACCACCGTCCGGGAGCTGGCCGTCGAGGAGGCCGCACTCAAGGAGGAAATCCAGCGATACGAGGCGGAGATGCGGGAGCGGGAGGCTCAGGAACGCATATCCATCGAGGGCGGAGAGGAATGGGCGTCCCTCGAGATCCCCGAGGGTGCGGCGGAGGACGTAGACGGCTGGCTGCGCGAGCTGGAGTCCTACGAGATCGGACGCGCCGCCCGTGCCGAGGTCCGTAAGACGCTGGACCATATCCGGGAGGAGGGCGGCTTGAACTTCGAGCGGCTTGCCTTCCTGATGGGGGACGAGGCCGCCGGGGAGCTCCGGAAAAGGCTGGGCAACTTCTACTTTACCTCCAAGAAGGCGCTGTCCGAGGGACGCGGCCTGCCTCTGGACGTGCTGGCCGAGGCTCTGGGGATGGACGAGAACGGACTTGTCGCGTTTCTGGAGGGCATCGAGGGCGGCAAGCTGAAAAAGCCCGCCCCGCTGCTGGAGGTCAACCCCGACACGCTGAATGCCCTGGTGGATCGCCTGGGCGTCGAGGGTGCACGGTCGTACCTGAAGGACCGGGCGCGGTATCTGGTTGGTCAGCAAAAAGCAATCCAGCAGGAGTACGACAAGGATAAGGGGAATGCCCAGGTCAAGGCCGACCTTGAGGCGACGTACCGGGAGCAGAAGGAGATAGCGGACGGGCTCCGGGCCTTGGAGGGGACGCTCTCGGCGGAGGCGGATATCGCCCCCGAGGTCTCCATCGAGCCGGTGTCCCTGACCCCGGAGTCGGGGCGATCCATCGACGAGGCGGAAGACAGCGAGCTGCTGCTTACGGCGGACGGCTCGACGGAACTGGGGCGAATCGATGAAGACGTGGCGAAGGCCGCAGGGATCGCCGCCGGGGAGATACGCGCCAACGTCGGGGCCGTAAGACACGCGGAAGAGGGGCACGGAGCGCAGATATTGGGCGCTGGATACCCTGATGCGACAACGTTTATATTTGATGTGCTCTCAGGGTATGAAAAGATTTTCAGAGGCAGCAATGAATCTCTTTTACTGGGCAAGCCCCTGGGTGACCACCACGCTATTGCAGCCATAGAGCTGGTCAATGAGGATGGAATTTATCGAACAAAAACGGGATGGGTAATTCGCGAAAGGGCACTCAATAAAAAGGAGTTGCTCTTCGCGAGGAGCGAACCGCTCGCCGCCGACCCCGGCGCCGGCGTGGTTTCGCGGACAGGCCCAAACAAAGACCGGGAAGGCACTGCCCCGAACGCAAAGCAGAAGAGCAACTCCGCGGCTACTGTACCACCCGGCAAGGCTAACGTCAATCCTATGCTCACCCTGTCGGAGGCCATGCGCCGGGGCTACGAGATGGCGGAGAAGTATGCCAGGGCAGCCTTTAAGGCAGGGCGCGAGGCCGAGGCGGAGAAGCTGACGGAGTTTAAGGAGAAAGCGGCGGAAAGGCTGGCTGGATTCAAGGAGAGAGCAGCCGGGAAGCTGGATAGGGTCAAGGAAGAAGCAGAGGGAAAGCTGGACGAACTTGAGGTCAAGCGCCGCCTGCAGCTGGGGAGCGAAAGAGCCAAGGCGGCTATGAAGCGCGCTGAGCTCAAAAAAGAAGCGGCGGAAAGGGTTAAGAGCGAAAGAGCCAAAGCGCAAATGCGCATCGCTGCACTCAAGCAAAAGCTCCAGGAACGCCAGAAGCTCAAGAAGGAGGTCAACAAGCTCGTCAAGGGCATCAACAAGATGGCGGGGGACAGCGGGATCGACTGTCTGTTCCGGGACCGCATCCAGGCGATTCTTGAGAAATACGACCTGAAGAAACGCAGGCAAGAGACGCTGGATCGCCGTGCGGAGCTGGAGGAGTACCTGAAGGAGAACCCCGAGGCCGCCGACACGATGAATACCGCCGACCTGAAATACCTGGGGACCAAGACGCTCAACGATATGACCCTGGATGATCTGCGTACCCTGAAAGGGCAAATCGAGCAGCTTCACAGGGAGGGGCGCGAGGCCCTTGAGGCTCGCAGGGCGGAACGAAGGGAATACCAGGACCGGCTTGCCGACGAGCTGGCTGCCCCGCTGTTGGAAAAGGCCAAAACCTTGCCTCAGCGGATCGGCGCGGTCAAAGGCCCCTCGGACCTGGACAAGCTGTATGTCGGGACCGTCAAGGCTCAGAAGGAAGGAGAGGAAGACAGGCACGTCGGAGCCGTCAAGGGGAAGGCCGCCGCGCTGAAGGACAAGATCAACTTCAAGACTTTGAACCCGCTGCGGATATTTGACCTTCTGGACGGCGGGCGCGGTACGCGCGAGGGGGCCTGGGTGCGCGGCGTCTACGACCCCCTGGACAACGCTTTTGACGAGGAGATACGGGGGAAGACGAGACGCAAGGCCGCGGTGGCGGAGAAGATGGCGGACCTGGGGTTGTCCCCCGAGGACCTGGCTACACGCCGCGAGGTCAAGGGCGTCCCCAGTATAGACGGCAAGGGGTGGAAGGTCGAAGACCTGCTGTCAATCTACGCCGCCATGCAGTACGAAACGGGACGTAAGGAGATTCTGTTCGGGAACTTCAAAAACCTGTTCGGCCCCGGTCAATGGACATTGGAGGCCGCGGAACATGCCGCCGGACGCTGTATCCAGGCGCTGACCGACAAGGAAAGGGCGTTCGCTCACGTTCTGTTCCAGGACGGCAGGGAGAACTTCTCCCGGATACAGAAGGTCGTTGCCGAGGAGTATAACATCTCCCTACAGCAGGAAGAGCTTTATATGCGTCATCACGTCCTTGAGCACGACTCGAATCAGGGGCTATCCGTCCTGTACGAGGACGACAAATTGAACGATGCCAAGGCCGACGCGGGGCTGATGGGGGACCTGGAAAGGGGGTTCATCATCTCCAGAAAAAACATCCCGGATGGAGAGCGAAAGGGAATAAAACTCGGCATGTACAGTGTCTGGCTCTCTCAGGTGGACGATCAGGAGCACATGATCGCCTTTGTCCGTCCCCTCCGGGACATCAGAGCGGCATTGACGATGAAGAACCCCGCAGACCCGGATATGACGCTGAGCAAGCTCATACGAGAGACCTGGGGGCTGGAGGGGTGGAGGGCTGTCGTCGATTATTACAACGTCATGACGCAGGACGAATCCAAGCTCATGCGCGGGCTGCTGGATGATGAGTTCGGAAGGGTTACGAGGAACTTCATTGCGACAAGGCTGGTCTGGAACTGGGTGACGTACATGAGGCAGGTGTATTCCCTGCCGCTGGTCCTCCCTTACAGCGGGTGGACCTCCTTGATGTCCTCGATGGCGGAGGCCGTCCGGGATGGGGGAGATTTTTTAGAGAGGGTCTACGAGATGGCCCCGGAGATCGCGGAACGCAAGGGCGATATTTGGACCGCCGCGCTCCGGGCACATGAGGGGGCGACGGGCCTCTACAAGGAAATCCTGGACAAGGGACTCGCGCCCACTGGTTTGATAGACCAGGTTATAGCGGCAGTCGTTTTTAAGGCCGTCTACAATGCCCAGAGAAAAAACGGGGCGTCGCACGATAAGGCCGTCCGGGAGGGGAAACACGTCGTTGCACTGACGCAATCCGCGTCGCACGCCAAGGACGCGACGCGTCTCATGAGGGAAAAGGGGGCTATGAAGTTCTTTACGATATTCACCTCTGACTTGGCGCAGGCGTGGGGCTGCGTGGTCTACGACATCCCCGCCGCCTTGAAGGATGGGAACAAGCAAAAGGCTCTGGCCCTGATCGCCACGCTTGCGATAACAAAGCTCTTGGAGCAGATGGTCCGCGACGGCGGTCCCGACGAGTGGGACGACCCCTGGGAGTGGGCGGAATACGTCGCGGGGTCGAGTGCTCAAAACCTGCTGGAGACGGTTCCCCTGTACGGCAAAGTGTTGAGCGGAGCTTTCGACTATGCGGTCCACGGCGGGCAGTTCCGGTCTACCTCCATTCCCCTATACGAGGGGGTCCGGGTCCTGGCGAAGGGGGCCCGTGGCGCAATAACCGCAAAGGACAAAGAAAAGGCCATGTTCGACCTGATGGACGGCGTGGGGCTACTCACGGGCGGAGTCCCGACAGTATTTATCCGCAGGACCTGGAAGATCGGGGAAGCGATGTCCGAGGGCGAGTACAAAGAAGCCTTCAAAGAGGCGATAGGGATGCGGAGAGACGAACGGAGGACACGAAGAAAAATCTGGATGTGAGGCGGCCGCCGCGCTGAACATGATAGGCATACGGAGGCGGCCGCAGTAGGCCGCCTCTATTATCGAAAGGAGGTGAACGCATGCCAACATACCGAAACGACACAGAGACGCGGATAACGTGGGGGGACAAGCACTATATCTCGTGGCAGCCGGGAGAGGCGAAAGCCCTCCCGTTTTTTGTGCCCCACGAGGACCTGGGGCTGACGATGTCCGACCCGGAGCCCTATGTCCTCCGAGGCCGGGCGCGCGGGTTCGGGTACACGGAGTTCGTCGTCAAACCCGGCACGCCGGAGGTGTTCAGACTGCCCTATTCGGAGACGGTGGAAATCTCCGTCTTCGTCCCGAAAGGGCTGGTGCGGATGTACGTCGGGGACTGCCTTGTCCCGATAGCGGTGGACCCACAGAACAACCACGTGAGCCGCTACCCGTGGGACATGAGCGCATACCTGACGTTCGAGGCGAATGAGGAGACGGAAGTCTATGTGAAGGTCGAGCCCTTCACGGAGAAAGGAGAGTAATGGCAATGTCTGGAAACGAGTGCTTGAGCGTTGGTGGTACGCCCGGCAGGTGCTGCGGCGGCGTGAACATCGGGATCGTCGGCTGGGGAGGCGGCGGAAGCGGAGGCCCGAAGACGCTAGCAGCCCTGAAGCCGTGCCTGACGAAGCCGGAGAACGTCCGGGCCGTCTGCCTGACGCTCCTCGACGTCCGGAAGGCATACTTCCTGCGGTTCGTCGAGCGGGATGAGAAGCAGGGAAAGTTCTTGAAGGGCTGGATGAACCGGCTCAAGAAGCTGCGAGGGTACGTCGATGAAGCTGCTTGAGCTGGTCCCGGAGCTGGGGAAGATCGTTGACGACCTGGTGTCCCCCCCAGAGGAAAAGCGCGAGGCGCAGCTTCGCCTGAAAGAGCTGGAAATCCGGGACCAGGAGGCGCGATTCGGAGCGCTGGCAGCCTGGCAGAGCAACAAAAGCCTGTTCGTCTCGGTGGCGAGCCCGGCCCTCCTCTGGACGGTCGTGTTCACGGCGGTGTTCAACTACATCATCGCGCCGTTGCTTGGTACGTTCGGCCTGGCGGTCCCTGTGCTGGAGCTGCCGCCCGCGTACTACACGCTGGCGGGCTCCATCGTCTGGGGGCTGCTCGGCAAGAAGGCATGGGACGCGACGGACCTGCAGTGGGGCAGCTTCGAGAAGAGGCCGAAAGTCTCCATTAATGAGCCCGCTTCTGTCCCGGTCTCGGCAGCGCCCCGGCGGGAACGGAAGAAGATCGACTTGAACGACCCGGAGGCCGTGGACCGGCGACTGCGGGAATTGGCGGAACAGTACGGGGTGAGCGACGATGGACGAGAATAAAGTATGGGAGCTGGCACAGGTATTGGAACGGACTGTGACGAGGCAGGAGAGCATCGTGAAGCTGCTGGACAGGCTGCAGACAAAACTGGAATCGGTAGAGCGGCACGACGGACTCCAGGAAGAGCGCATGGCGCAGATGCAGGAGGCCATCGCCACCCTGACGGAATCCGTCCAGCGAGTGAACGACGCTTCGCATCGGCTGAGGCACATCGCGCTAGGGTTCCTGGCCCTGCTGGGGGTACTGGCCGTCCTCACCGGGCTCCTGGGTGGCGACGTCGTTTCCAAAATCATAAAGGCCGGGGCTGCCGGTCTGATGTAGAACGGGGCCCTCCGGGGCCCCCTATTTTTGCCTTTTGCTTCAAGGGCGCTTCAAGGGATTCCCAATCGCCCATTTTTGACACGGGGACGGACGACATGCCAAAGGTCAAGTTCACCCAATCTTTTCTCCTATCCGTGAAGCCGGATGCTTCTCTCAGGGGCGTCTGGTATTCCGACGCCGCCACGCGCGGCCTCCAGCTCTACGTCGGGGCCGGCGGCAAGAAAACCTGGTACGTCTATTACCGACGTCCGGACGGCAAGTCTGCCCACCATAAGCTCGGCAACGCCGAGCTCTTCTCCGTTGCCGAGGCTCGCAGCGTTGCTCTCGAGTTCCTGGCCGCTCTGGCCCGAGGCGATGCTCCCTACGAAAAGCCCGCGGTTCAGGACAGGATGCCCCTGGGTCATGGAGCACCGCCGAAGCGGCGAGTCCACCGTGGCCATCCTGAAAAGTTCCTTTGTCGATCTTCTGGATCTGGAGCTGGAGGCGGTGTCCGTCAAGCACGTCGAGGCCTGGAGGACGGGACTGACCCGGAGGGGGCTGAAGGTAGCCAGCATTAACCGCAAGGTGACCACGCTCAAGGCCGCTCTCAACTGGGCGTACAAGCGGGGCATCATCAAGGCCTATCCCCTGGTTCGGCTGGAGATGCTGCGGGACGAGTCCGATCATCGCGTCCGCTACCTCTCCGGAGAGGAACGGGAGCGGCTCTTTGAGGCCCTCGATGCGAGGGAACGGCGCCTGCGGGAGGAGCGAACCCGATACAACCAATGGCTGAAAGCGCGGGGAAAAACGCCCCTTCCCAGCCTCGACAAGGCCCCCTTTGCCGACCACCTGAAGCCCATGATCTTGGTGTCGCTGAACACGGGGATCCGGCAAGGTTCGCTCTTCGCCCTTCGGTGGAGCGATATCGGCCTGAGGGAGGCGATCCTGACCGTCCGGGCGGCGAGCTCCAAGAGCGGCAAGACCATCCGTATCCCCCTGGACCGGACGGCACGGGAGGCCCTGAGCGCCTGGCAAAAGCAGACGCAAGGGGACGGCGACGGACTGGTGTTCCCCTCCCCCAAGGGCGGCGGCATGATGGACAACTGCAAAAGCGCGTGGGAGCGCCTGCTGAAGGATGCGGGCATCGAGGGGTTTCGCTGGCACGACATGCGGCACGACTTCGCCAGTCGTTTGGTCATGGCCGGCGTCGACCTCAACACCGTCAGGGAGTTGCTGGGACACGCGAACTTGAAGATGACGCTGCGGTACGCGCACCTGGCGCCCGAGGCGAAGGCCCGCGCGGTGGAGGCGCTGGATAATGCTTGATTTTATACACCAGCCACTCCATTCGGGATCGCCAGCCTGTTCCACTCTTCATGGGCTCTTGAGGCTGAATTGTATCGAAGTCGCCCTGACGGCTTTCCTTGCGGTTGTCACCTACCGCCGCTTCCGTCTCGATCATGATCCACTGCCATTTTTTAAACCGTTTCTCTTCATCGAGAAAACGAAACGGGGACGGGGAAAATCCTGCGCATCTCCCCTGTCTTCGTTATTCCTGCGACGCAGGGGGGCTCTATGTAGCCCATACTCGGTTTTCGGTTCTGGGCAGGCTTTGACAAGAATGAGGGGCTTTTCTCGAGGCATGGCAAGGGCTCCCTATAAGAATTTGACATCAAAAGCATTACACTTTCAACGCTTCTTAGCCAGAAACATGCGCAATGCTTCCGCAATATTCCGGACAGTCATCCATATATCCACACCTTAAACGGTGCAATAAAATTCCATAGCCTAAATCAAAAACGGGAGAAGGGAATAAGTATGGAAAACTTGTTAAAGGGGATGTCCCCAACCACTTCAATATTTTCTTAGTCTTAATACGCAAAACAAGGGCTAGGTGGTCTTGATAATTTATATCAGAGTCCTTTTCTATTGTTTTCCTACGCAACATTATACTAATCCGCCTTTAAAGAGGATTTAATCCAAGGAAAGAGTGTGAGAGATTGA
>NZ_CAUUWA010000016.1 GCF_963548695.1 uncultured Fretibacterium sp. | reverse complement strand
GAGGGTGACGCCGCCCTCGTTGGAGGACGGATACATCACGACGAGGGAGCCGTCCTCGGCCCGTTTTTTGCCGACAGTCGGGTGAAGGCCCGTGTTGGTGTACCCGCCGTCATCCTCGAGGTTGACCTGAGCTTTCTCGGACGGACTTCCCTTGTCGTCCCCCTGAGTGGGATAGAACCGGAACTTGCCGTCGTTTGCCTTCAAGAACTTCAAAAGCGATTCCTTCACGACACCGCGCGAGCCGGTCGTCTCCTTCACGATGTCGTCGATCTGAGCGAGCGGCTTGCCGTTGATCAAAACCGACGAGGCGGCGTCCGACGGCGCGCCCTGGAGCAGCAGCACCCCCGCGCACAGGACGCAGGCCCGCGCCAGAGGCAAAATCCTTCCGAGGCCAGTTTTTTTCGAGCTCCCTGACCTTCTCGTTTCCCATGAACCGAACAATCTCCGCACCTTCCTCCACCTCAACTTCATAATTAAGGAAACACTGATTAAGTCGTTAAGAACTGTCAACCGTATCAGCTCCCTTCAGTGCCAGAAACTTCATCAGGCCGCGCGAAGCGCGTGGGGATTGGGGCGTAGCCCCATTTTAAAATTTTAAGGAAGCGCTGAAGGATACCCTTCGTTTGATGCTCCTTGATTGCTTTCAACAACCTTTGAAGATTAATCAGCGCTTCCTTAAAGACAACGACAGGTACGGCGTAAACCAAACGCCGTACCTGTCAAGATCTTACTCAAACGCAACGGCGGCAAAGCCCGTCTGCAATATTCCCCGAATGTTCCTCATTTCAAGGCGAAACGCCCCGAGAGAACGACATCCCCCCGCTTGTCTTACTTGTGGCTATTTCTCCTGTATGGAGTCGATGAGGGCCTCCAGCTTGGGGTTCTGCCCCGTGATGACGAGCATCAGGTATTTATCGTCCTCCGTGTTCAGGATCGCCTTGCTTTCCACGCCGGAATCGTTATTGAAGGTGAACGTATACACGTCGTCCTCGAGGACCGGTTCCGACCCCTTCAACTTCTGCGCGAAGGCCGCTGCCAGGTCCTTGGCCTCCATTCCCTCCCGCTTGTCCATCGTGATGCTCAACGCCGCGGACTTGTCGTTGGCCACAACCGCCACGGTCGTACCATTCTGCGTCGCGGTCCAGTCGTCCGGGACATCCACGGTGAAATCCTTGAAATCCTGCACAGCCGCGAAGGCCGCAGCGGAGAACACCAGGACCGCCAACACCGACAAAACACCAATACGCTTGCTCCACATTCACAAAAACTCCCTTCCTGATAACAAGGCTGAATACGGACAGAGGTCGAATCCCTCTATCCGCGATATTTTATGCCCCGCCCCGGGGAGCGTCCATAACCCGAGGTCATGATTACATCTCAAAGAAGCAACTTTTTTCCGCAAAAGAGAAATTTCCTGGTTCACCGCCCCCCTCTAAAGGCCGGCCGCAGCCCTTATCACGTTCCTGTATAATTGTGATGAGAATCAAAGGTAGGCTTGAATTCATCACGAAGAACATCCTAAGGAGAAAGCCCATGTCCGAGGAACACTTCCTTCCGCCCCGTGCAGGAAAGGGGATTTTGCCCCGCGCGAGGGTGAACGCGATTCTGGATGCCGCGAAGGAGCGCGGAGGGCACTGGGTCTACGTCGGGGCTCCCGGCGGGTTCGGAAAGAGCCTCGCCGTCTCGCAGTGGCTGGCCCCGCAGCGCAACAAGCACGCCTGGATCACGCTGGACCCCTACGACAACAACGAGGGCCGTTTCGTCCGAAAGTTCCTGGGAGGGCTCGCCTTCGCCCAGAGGGCCAACCGGAGGCTGGCCCGGGCCGCAGAGCGGGTGAAGCCCCCCTTTCTGGAGTATCTCTTCGACGCCCTGGACCTGCTCTTACCCAACACCAAAAAGTACGTTCTGGTCCTGGACGACCTTCACCATCTGCGGGACGGGGCGGTGCCGCGGGCACTCCCCCTGCTCCGGAAACGCCTCCCCTCCGGGTTCACCGTCTGTCTCCTGAGCCGGGACGAGCCCTCGGACATCTTCCTGGACGCCATCTTGAAGGGCGATATGACCGTCCTGGGCGCCCGAGACCTGGCCTTCGACGAGGAGGAACTGCAAAGGCTTTTGACTCGAAACGGCCTTTCCCCCCACCGGGCGACCGACCTCCTGAGGCGGACCGCGGGCTGGCCCATAGCGGTGGGGGCCCTTTTGATGGGGCGCGGGGCTCCTGGAGGGGAAAGGGGGGAAGTTTCCCCCGACGGGGCCCTGCAGGGGGAGGAGCTGCTGCGCCGCTACCTGGACGCTCACATCTGGAGCGGTTGGGACGACCGGGTTCGGGACTTCCTGATGCAGGTCTCCCTGCCCGCATTGCTGGACGGACGGCTGTGTCGCCGCCTGACGGGACGACCGGACAGCGCCGAAATCCTCGAGTCCCTGGCCTTCGTCTCCCGTCTGGGGAACGGACGTTATCGCCTGCACGACCTCTTTCGGGACTTTTTGAGGGAGAAGCTCGACGAAAGCCGCAGTGCCGACGAAATTCACGCCCTCGAGAAAAAGGTGGCCGACGCGCTCTTCGAGGAGGAGGATTACTACGCCGCCGCCGCGCACTACATCCGATGCTCCGACTCCAGGGGACTGTCCGCCTGCTGCGCGGCCTTTCGGCGAATCGCCGCCTCCAGCTCGGTGGAGGACCGCATCGCGTTCTTCAAGGAATACGTGATCGGCGGACGCGAGGAACTCCCCGGGGACCTTTTTGAGGGGAACCTTCCCATAATGACCCAATGCGCGTTCGTGTACTATGCGGAGGGGGACGCCCGGCAGTTCCTCCGGCTTATGGACAAGATTGAACGAGAGCTGGAAAGCCGGAGCTCGAAGGACATCTCCTCATCCCTGGAAAAAGCGGACAGGGATGCCATCCAGCTCTTCTGTGCGCTCCGGGCACTGGATTTCCGCAGGCCCCTGGACCGCTATACGGACGAGCTCCTGGAGGGACAAAAGGACCTGGAGCGTCTCCTGCCCGACGGACAGATCCGGGTGGGAACCTTCACCGCGGCCATGCCCATGCTGCACCGCTCCCTGATGGACCACTCGGACCTGGCCCGGGGCCGCGACCTCTACGTCCAGGCCGCCAGGAGGCGGAGGGCCTTTACTCCCCTTTTGGGAAACGAGCATCAGGTCATGCTGGAATGCCAGCTTGCGGGGATCCTCTACGAGAGCAGCCGCCTCCCCGAGGCCTGTTTCCGGGCCCTGAGGGCCCAGGAGATGATGGAGACGACGCCCTGCAGGGCGGAGGTGCGTTTCTCCGCGGACCTGATCTTGTCGGCCATCCTGAGGGGGTTGGGGCGGACGGACGAGGCCGCGAAAATCGAGACGGAGATGGAACGGCGCATCGAGGGGGAGGGGCTCCTGCTCCTGCGCCCCAGCCTCCGGGCCTGGCGCTTCGCCGCCCGCATCGCAGGCGGAGACGGAAAGGCGGCGCGGGAGTGGCTCGACACCTACGCCGCCCCCCTCACCGGCGGTCTGCCCCTGTACCGGATGTACCAGCACTTCGTCACGGAACGGGCGCTGCTCGCCGTCCGGGAGGACGCCCTGGCCGTCCTGTTCGGGGAGAAGCTGCTGAGGCTGGGGATGAATTTTCGGCGCCGACTGGACACGATCGAGGCATCTTTGCTGCTCTCGATCGCCCACAGGAACCTGGGGAACCGCAAAAAAAGCCTCCTTTGTATGAAAAGGGCGCTCAAGATCGGGGCGCTCTGCAATTTCCCGAGGCTCTTCATCGACGACGCGCCCGCCCTCGCCCCGATCCTCGACGCCCTGCTTCGGACCCACAAAACGCACAGAACCCTCTGGATCGACTTCGCGGTCCGGGTCCGGGCGGCCATGACGGGGACCGATACGGCATCTCCACCGGAAATGGAGGAGGAGACTGCGGCGGTCCCCGTCCTGAGCGGCAGGCAGGAGCGGATTCTGGAACTTCTCGAGAGGAATGCGAGCTACGGGGAGATCGCGAGGGACCTTGGAATCGCCCACAGCACGGCAAAATACCACGTCCTCAGGCTCTACCGCACGTTAGGAGCCTCGAGCGCCGCCGAGGCCCTTGCCCGTGCAGGCCGTGCCGGGCCCCACAGCCCCGACACCAACGCTCCCCAGCCGGAGCGCGGGGCGTCCCCTTCCAGGTAAGGTAAGCGCTGATTCAATCAGCGCTTACCTGGAACCCGCATCAGCAGAAGCGCATTGGCCTTGAAAGGGACCGGGCTACCTGCCGAACGCCCTCACGATGCGGTCCAACGCCTCCTTCAGGATGCTGCGGGGGCAGGCCAGCACGATGCGCTCGAACCCGTTTCCCTCGGGCCCGAAGACCCACCCCTCGTCCAGCCACACGTTCGCCTCGGTCAGCATCCGCTTCTGTAGAAGGTACGGGTCCGGCTCCAGGGCGTTGAAGTCCATCCAGGCCAGGAAGGTGCCCTCGAGCGGCATCACCCGGACCTGGGGAAGGCGCTCCTCCAGATAGCTCACCAGAAAATCGTAGTTTCCCTCGATGTAGACCAGGAGTTCGTCCAGCCACCTCTCCCCATGCCTGTAGGCGGCCTCGAGCCCCGTTATGGCGAAGAGGTTGGGTCGGGGGATGCTGTTCCGGGCCAGGACGTTCTCGTAGAGGAGGCGCATCCGGGGATCGGGCGTGATGGTGACCGTCGCCTGGAGTCCCGCGAGGTTGAAGGTCTTGCTGGGAGCGATGACCGTCATGGAGTTGCCCCGGCAGACGGTATCGACGTTCCCGAACGGGTGATGCTTATAGCCGGGCATCAGGATGTCGCAGTGCAGCTCGTCCGCGAACACCCGAACGCCGTTTTTGGCGCAGATGTCGCCGAGGCGTTCCAGGTCCTCCCGGCTCCAGACCCGCCCTACGGGGTTGTGGGGGCTGCACAGGATGAAGAGGGTCGTGCGGGGGTCCCGCGCCTGGCGCTCGAAGTCCTCGAAGTCGATCTCGTAGCGCCCATTGTGCAGGACCAGGGGGTTGTTGGCTACCTGGGCGCCGTTGTTCAGCACCGTGCGGAAGAAGGGGTAATAGACGGGCTGCTGGATGATGACCCGGTCCCCCGGCTGGCAGAAGGCCTGGACGGCCATGTGCGCCGCTGGGACCGCGCCGGGGGCGAACTGAATCCACTCCCTCTCGATCCTCCAGCCATGGCGACGTGCCTCCCAGTCGATGATCGCGTCGTAGCAGGAGTCGGGAACGATCGTGTAGCCGAAGACCCCGTGCCGGGCCCTCTCGGTCAGCGCCCTTGTGATCTCCGGCGCCACCTCGAAGTCCATATCCGCTATCCACAGCGGAAGCGGGGAACCGACGGGATAGTCCGCCCCCTCGATCGTCCGGGGGTCCGTGTCCCACTTGGAACAGTTCGTCCCGCGCCTTTCGATGACCCTGTCGAAGTCGTAAGCCATTAAAAAAAGTTCTCCTCTCGGAAATGGAATGTTTTGCGCTGCGCTTTTTGATATGATATCGTATCGGTGCACTTTCGGACAAGCTGGGGCACCACCGGGGGGCTTCATCGCCTAAATCTGAATCAGCGTGTCCAAGGGACGGAAGGGGGACGCCGCCATGCGGAGAAAAAACAGGACCTCGGCGCTTCGGCGCATTCTGGCGAGCCTCGTCTGCGTCGCCGCGCTGGCCGCAGGGGGACTTTTCAGCGTTCTGAGGGTCCGATACAGCCAGCCCGAGACGCCTTTGCCCTCTCTTTCGGCCCCGGGAGCCGTCCCCTTCCTCGAGCCGGGCTCCTCCGTCCCGGCTCCGGCGGATACCTTGACGCCGCCCCGCGACACGGACACGGACCGAAAGTCCGTCTTTTCCCCCGCCGCCCAAACCGCGGCAGGCCCCGCAGCCGGCAATCGTCCCTCCAGCTCCGGAGGTCCCCGCAGCGCACCCGCCCGCAAAAGCGCGCCGGCCGACCTCTCGGCCTACAGGCCCCAGGCCCGCAGCGACCGGGGCGAGAGCTTTCTGCCGCGGGACAAAAGCCTTTCCGCGAAGCAGCTCAAGGAGAACCTCGGGCCGGGCACGGTCTCCGACGACGACGGGAAAGGCTTCCTTGGCGACCTCGTGCGCGGCGCCCGACGGGCGCTGGAGTCCTTTGACGACGCCGCGCTTAACGCCTCCCGGCGCGCCCTCGGCAGCATCGCCCGGCCCGACGAGGCCAAGATTCGCCCCTATGGGGACGGAGCCCGGCTTCACATCGGCATCCCCGCGGACACCGTGAACCTCCGGCGAAAGGGGCGAAAAAAATAGCGCCTCTCCCCTTGACATCGGGCACTTCATAACAGATCGTACATCCAAGACACAAATTGCATAGAGATGGAATCCGTCACGTCCTCCGTCCGTACCACCTCAGGAGCTCCAGCGTCGCCTGGGTGGCGGCCAGCTCGCCGCGGACGACGCGCTCCTCGATTTCCGCCCGATGTCCCTTCACGGCGGCGCACTCGTAGAAGTCGCGCAGCAGATGGTCCTCCACCATGCTCTGGACCCAGGAGAGGACCTGACGGCGGCGACGCTCGGCGAACACGCCGGACGCCCTCACGGTCTCCATGAAGCGCCCTACGACGCCCCAGAGCTCGGGGATCCCCGCGTGGCTCACGGCGGAACAGGTATGGGCGTGCGTGACCCACCCCTCCGTCGCGGGCCGGAGGTAGTGCAGGATGCGGTCGTACTCCACCCGTGTGGCCTCCGCCTTCATGACGTTGTTCCCGTCGGCCTTGTTCACCACGATGGCGTCGGCCAGCTCCATCACGCCCTTCTTCATCCCCTGGAGCTCGTCGCCGGCCCCGGTGATGACCAGCAGCATGAAGAAGTCCACCATGTCCCGAACCGTGACCTCGCTCTGCCCCACCCCGACCGTCTCGACCAGGATGACGTCGTACCCCGCCGCCTCGCAGAGCAGCAGGGTCTCGCGGCTCTTGCGCGTCAGCCCGCCCAGGGTTCCGCCGGAGGGCGAGGGGCGGATGAAGGCGTTCGGCTCGCGCGACAGGTTCTCCATCCGGGTCTTGTCGCCCAGGATGCTGCCCCTGGTGACGCTGCTGCTGGGGTCCACCGCCAAAACCGCGACCCTGTACCCCTCCCGGCAGAGGTCCACCCCGAGCGCCTCGATGAAGGTGCTCTTGCCCGCGCCCGGCACCCCGGTGATCCCGACCCGCACGGCATGGCCCGTCCGGGGCAGGACCCCGGCGATGACCTGCTGGGCCAGATCGAAGTGCGCCGCGGCGTTGCTCTCCACCAGCGTTATGGCGCGGGAGAGCACCGTGCGGTCGCCCGCCAGCACGCCCTCGACATAGTCCTGGAGCGTGAGCTGGCGGCGGCGGGGTACGGGACGCGACGGGGCCACGTAGACCATGCCGTCATGGGCGTCGTCGACCCCTCCCATGACGCGCGTGGCGAACTCGCCGCCCGCCCCGTCCGGAACCCATTCGGGCCTACCCGAAGACACGGCGGTTCAGCTCCTCCATCACCCTCTTGGCCGAGACGGGGATGACCGTCCCGGGGCCGAAGATGGCGGCCGCCCCGTGCTCGCGCAGGAACTCGTAGTCCTGCGCCGGGATGACGCCGCCGATGACGACGATGATGTCCTCACGTCCCCGCTTGCGCAGCTCCTCCACCAGCTGGGGCAGCAGCGTCTTGTGACCCGCGGCGAGCGAGCTCATGCCCACGATGTGCACGTCGTTGTCCACGGCATCCTGCGCCGCCTCGGCGGGCGTCTGGAAGAGCGGGCCGATGTCCACGTCGTACCCCATGTCGGCGAACGCCGTGGAGATGACCTTCGCCCCCCGGTCGTGCCCGTCCTGCCCCATCTTGGCGATCATGATGCGGGGCCGGCGGCCCTCCTTCTCCGCGAACTCGTCCGTCATTGCGCGGACCTCGGCGATGATCTCCTCGTCCGCGAACTCGCTGCTGTAGATGCCGGAGATGGAGCGGATGATGGCCTTGTGGCGCCCGCAGACCTTCTCCACCGCGTCCGAGATCTCCCCCAGGGACGCCCGTGCCCGCGCCGCGTCGACGGCCAGCTCCAGCAGGTTCCCCTCCCCCGTCTCCGTCGCCCTGGTGATGGCGTCCAGGCAGACTCGGACCTTCTCGGGGTCCCGGATGGCGCGCAGCTTCTCCAGCCGCGCGATCTGGGCCTGACGGACCGCGGTGTTGTCGACCTCCAGGATCTCCAGCGGGTCCTCCTTGTCCAGACGATAGCTGTTGACCCCAACGATCTCCTCGGTGCCGGAGTCGATGTGGGCCTGACGGCGCGCGGCCGCCTCCTCGATGCGCATCTTGGGCAGCCCCGTGTCGATGGCCGCGGCCATGCCGCCCAGGGACTCGATCTCCTGGATGTGGCCCCAGCTGCGGCGGATCAGACGGTCCGTCAGGGCCTCCACGTACCAGGAGCCGCCCCACGGGTCGATGACCTTGCAGACCTTCGTCTCGTCCTGAATGTAGAGCTGCGTGTTGCGCGCGATGCGCGCGGAGAAGTCCGTCGGCAGGGCGATGGCCTCGTCCAGCGCGTTGGTGTGCAGGGACTGCGTGTGCCCCAGCGCCGCCGCCAGCGCCTCGATGCAGGTGCGCTCCACGTTGTTGAACGGATCCTGCTCCGTCAGGCTCCAGCCGGAGGTCTGGCTGTGAGTGCGCAGCGCCATGGACTTGGGATTCCCGGGACTGAAGGTCTTGACGATCTTGGCCCAGAGCATCCGGGCCGCGCGCATCTTGGCGACCTCCATGAAATAGTTCTTGCCGATGCCCCAGAAGAACGAAAGGCGCGGCGCGAAGGCGTCGATGGAGAGTCCCGCCCGGGTGCCGGTGCGCAGGTACTCCAGGCCGTCCGCCAGCGTGTAGCCCAGCTCGATGTCGGCCGTGGCGCCCGCCTCCTGGATGTGGTAGCCGGAGATGCTGATGCTGTTGAACTTGGGCATGTACTTCGAGGTGTAGGCGAAGATGTCCCCGATGATGCGCATCGAGGCCCTGGGCGGATAGATGTAGGTGTTGCGAACCATGAACTCCTTCAGGATGTCGTTCTGGATGGTCCCGCTCAGGACGGACTTGTCCACTCCCTGCTCCTCCGCGGCGAGGATGTAGAAGGCCAGGACGGGCAGCACGGCGCCGTTCATCGTCATGGAGACGGACATCTGGTCCAGTGGGATGCCGGAGAACAGGATCTCCATGTCCAGGATGGAGTCCACGGCCACGCCGGCCTTGCCCACGTCGCCGACGACCCGCGGGTGGTCGGAGTCGTAGCCTCGGTGCGTCGCCAGGTCGAAGGCGATGGAAAGCCCCTTCTGCCCCGCGGCGAGGTTGCGCCGATAGAAGGCGTTGCTCTCCTCGGCGGTCGAGAACCCTGCATACTGGCGCACCGTCCAGGGGCGCGTGACGTACATGGTGGGATAGGGCCCGCGCAGAAAGGGCGGCAGCCCCGGCATGTCGTAGGCCAGGTGCGGGAACCCGCGGCCGTCCGACTCCGCATAGAGCGGCGCCACGTCGATCTGCTCCATCGTGTGGAAGAACGCCTCTTCCGGCGTCCTCCCGGTCTCCTCCCCGAAGCGGCGGCTCCACTCCCCGGCGTCGAACGCCGAACCCGCCTCCGGCGACCGAAGGTCTATCCGCGTGAAATCGGGGTCCGCGTACCGGCTCATCGAGCTCATCAAAAATACCTCTCCTCCCGGCGATCCCATCCGGAACATCCGCCCAAAATGGACCTCTCAAAAAGTCTCCCGCTCATGACAGAAGCATCCCCTTCGCTCTCTGGAATCCGGTCAGCGTCTCCAGGCAGTTGGAGCGAATGTTGATGAAACCGTCCACGCCCGCCTCGACGTAGGAATCCTTGCAGTCGGCGGCCGGCGCGCCGGCCAGATAGACGCCCATTCCCGGGCAGCGCTCCTTGATGGCGCGGGCCAGGGGCGGGACCAGCTCCGGATAGGACGCGTCCGTAGAACAGATCACCGCGATGTCCGCCCCGCTGGCGGCGGCGGCCGCCGCGCACTCCCCAATCTCGGCAAAGCCGTCGTTCCTCAGGATCTCGAAGGCGGCCACCTCCATGAAGCTCGCGATGAAGTCGGCGCGCGCCTTGTGCTGCGGGATCGGCCCCATGTTCGCCAGGAACACCTTGAAGTTGTCCCCCTTCTCCGCCTTGAAGGCCTCCGTGCGGCGGCGCATGGCCTCGTACTGCTCCGTCCAGCGGTGCGGCAGGATGGGCTCCACGGAAAGAGCTTCGTCCCCCTTCCGGCCCAGCGCGGCCCGCAGCTCGCCGAGCGTCGCCCCGGCGGAGGCGGCGTCCGCGGCGCTCGAGACCGTCCCGGACGCGGCCGCCCCATCCAGCGCCCTTTCGACGGCCCCCCCGTCCCGGCCGGCACGGAATCGGCGAAGCGCCTCGGCGCGTTCGGCACGCTGCGCCCTCCGGTCCGGCTCCGCGAACTCCGGCAGGGGCTCCGCCGGATTGGGGTACATGTTGGTGCCGACGGCACGGTCGGCACGCTGCGCAAGCCTCTTGAAACGCTGCTGCAGCACGGACTGGATGTCCCGTTGGATGACGCCCTCGCGGACGCTCTTCAGGAATCCGCCCGCCGCCTCTATCCTCTGGAGCTCCTCCCAGGCCTTCCGGGCCAGCTCGTCGGTCAGCTTCTCCACGTACCAGGAGCCGCCCGCGGGATCCTCGGGCTGGAGCAGATTGAACTCCTTCTGCAGCAGCACCTGCGCGTTGCGCGCGACGCGGCGCGAGAACTCCGAGCCGGGCCGCAGCGCCTCGTCGAAGCGCCCGACGGTCAGGCCGTCGACGCCGCCCACCACGCCGGAGAAGGCCTCCGTGGTGTTGCGGAGCATGTTCACGTAGGGGTCGTACACCGTCTTGGTGAAGAGGGAGGTGCGGCCGAAGATCTGCGCCTTCTGCGCCTCCGCGTCCCCTCCGAAGCTCGAGACGATCTGCGCCCACACGCAGCGGGCCGCCCGGAGCTTGGCTATCTCCATGAAGAAGTTGGAGGAGAGCGAGAACTCGAAGCGCAGGCGGCGGGAGAACTCCGCGACGTCCACCCCCCGCTCCCGGAGGGCGCGCAGCGTCTCGATGGCCGAGGTCATCGCACAGGCGACCTCCTGAACGGCGCTGGCCCCCCCGTTGTGGAACACCGAGCCCCGGATCAGGACGGTACGGAGCGGCGTCTCCCGGTCGCGTGCCCAGGCGAACGTCTGCGCCATCTCGCCGAACAGCGCGTCGAGCCCCGTGGGCAGACTTCCCCGTTCCAGCAGGGCCCCCAGGGGATCGGCGCCGACGCAGCCCGCAACCGTCCCGAGGGGAATTTTCCTCTTCGCCGCAAGGGCGTCGAGCAGGGCGAGGAGGGGCAGGGCGGACGCCCCGGCATGGATATACAGGGGATGGCGCGCCGGCAAGTCGCCCAGGAGCGCGTCCAGGTCGTCGAGCGACGAGACGGAGACGCCGCCGTCCTCGGCAGCGTCCGAGTCGGCATCCAGCCCCTCCAGCGTGCGGCCGTCCAGGACGAAGGCCACGGTGGAGGCCCCGCGGTCGAGCTCGTGCACGATCCCCTCGTGGGCATCGCCGGGCAGGGTCTCGTCGCAGAACTGGGCGATCTCCCACGGACGGCGGAGGTTCCCCGCCGCGGAGGCCCCGCGCAGGGGATAGGACCCCGGAAAGGTCCGGGCCGCCCGAAGGTCCTGCGTGTCCGACGCCGTATAGAGCGGATCGAGCGTGATGCCCTCGTAGGTGGAGGTGTACATGGCCTTCTCGAAGGGAGCGCCCTTCAGGGCCGCGACGGCCGCCTCCTTCCACGCCTCGTAATCCGACGGGACGAACTCCTCGAAGTCGACCTCGGGCAGCGGCTCCGGAGCCGTTTGCCCGTCGCAGTGGTGCCCGTCCTCCGATTGCCTTGCCTTTTCGCTGCTCATACGATATTCCTCCCAATACATGATGCCGGAGCGCCAACACAGACAACCGGGAAGGCCATAAACGAAACCCTCCCGGAGAAATCCTCCGCAGTGCCGGGTTCCTCCGCCCAAAAACACAGGAGGAGCCGTCATCCTTCCGGCTTCTGTGGCGCCGCCCGGCCCGAGGCGGACCGTTCCCGTTCCTTACCGGATTTTCGATCCGACGAAGGCCGTTCCGCTCTTTTCCATTATATCAATAGAGAGAGGGCGAGGCACAAAGATTCCCGCTTTTCCGCAAAAGGACAGGCTCGATCGAGGTCCTTCCTCCCGTAGCGTTCCGCGGCGGCCCCAGCCTGCCTCGGGCGTCCTGGAGATATCAAGTAAACCAAACCAGCAAATTCAAGCGTAGTTTTCTTGACAGGTTTCCTAAGTAAATGTAGGCTATGCTTGAGATCAAACTTATAAGCAGACAACCGGCAAGCGTAGCGAGCGGCTGCCGAAAAGTTCCCCTCTGGGGATAGCGGCGGCCCCGGCAAGTTTTCTCCTCAAAACAGGCAAGCTGGGGTACCACTGGGGTGTTTCATGGATTCACTCAGCGTTTTCCAAGGAAAGGAGAACTATGAATGAGAAGCTGGCTGAGGAACCTGTTCCGACATGAGGTCGAATTTTTTCTTATCTGCTTGTGCAACATGTTGTTCGCAGTGGGCAAACTGTTAAGTCCAATGCCCCTTGGAAGTTCAACAATTTTTCAGGTTGTCTATATCTGCGTCGTCCTTTTTTTCATGATTGAAGTGGTCTTTTTGGAGAGTCTGTTCTGGGGCCGGGCGGCGTTTTTCCTCTCCGCCTTTTGTCTGGTCGGCGTGGGGATTTTTTCCCTGTTCTCGGCTGCATTCCTGGCATCCGAAGGATTGCTGGGCAACGCCTTCGGGTTATGGCTGCTGGCCTCGAACGCGAGCGATGTTGTGGGGACCCTCGTGCTGATCGCCGTCCTCTATCGGACGTGCCTCAGTCTGGAGGCGAAAAGAGAGCGGGCAGGGTACAGATAACCCTGGAGCCGCCGCGGGCGCTTCCTTAAACATGGCATCCCTCGAGCTCCAGAAGACGTCGCTTGACCTCGAGCCCTCCCCCGAACCCCACCAGCGCTCCGTCGGCCCCGACGACGCGATGGCAGGGGACGAGGAGGGGCAGAGGGTTGCGATGATTGGCCCCGCCCACAGCCCGGACGGCTTTGGGCCTGCCGATTTGGGCCGCGACCTCCGCGTAGGTTCGGGTCTCGCCGTAGGGGATGGTCCGAAGCGCATTCCAGACCAGGAGCTGAAAGTCCGTCCCCTCCAACCGTATCGGGACGTCGAAGTCCCTTCGTTCCACGCGGAGATATTCGCCGATCTGCCGGGCCGCCTCCATCAACAGAGGGCTCCCGCCCCGCCCCGTCGGCTCGGGGTCATGCGGGGAGCCTCCCTCGTCCCCGAAACGCACTCCGACGAGGGCCTCCCCATCCGCAATCAGGGTCAGGGCACCAATGTCCGTCGTCAGAATAAGGCGCTCACGCCCTCCATCGCTCCTCATCATCTTTAGCCCTCCATATCTTGATTTTTTGGGGATTTGGGCCCCCTCTATACGGCCCATCCCGCCGCCCAGCTTAGCCCCATCTACGCCGAGCCGGGCGTCAAACGTGATGTATAAATTCAGCCTCCCAGCAACCTATCTTGAGCCTCTGCTCAAGTTCCTTGGGTCGGAGCTCGATGGAAACGGCGTCCTTGATACGGCCCCGGCCCTCATTACGACGCGTCAGGAGGACAACGTCCCGTTTATCGTCGATATCCGCAGTTAACCAAAGGTCAGGGTGATACTGGAGGAACCATCTCCTTCAGCGAGCCCTCGTTTTCCCATTTCTCCAACAGGGAGACACACTCCGCCGCGTTTTTCAGCCTGGCGTAATCCAGGCTGTTGCGCCCCGTGTCGTCAGTGCGCCTGGGGTCGGCCCCGGCCTTCAGCAGAGCGGTGACGGCCTTGGGATTGTTCGATGCGGCGGCGACCATCAGGGGGGATGTGCCGCCCATGTCGGGCTGGTCGGTTGTTTCAGCGGTCGCAGCGATCAGCATCGTCAGGACGTCGAGGCCCCTCTCGTTCTTCGCGGCGAAGTGCAGGGGGGTCCAGCCGATGCGGTCCTGGGCATCCGCTCGTGCCCCGGCGTCCAGCAGGAGTCGCGCCGCGGGAGCATTGCCGTGGTAGGCAGCCTCCATCAGGGGCGTCGTATCCTTCAGGGTACGGGCTTCGATGTCCGCGCCCCCTTCGATTAGCAGCTCCGCCGCCTGGGCGTTCCAGTCCCGGGCCAGGACGGAGTGCGTCAGCGCCGTCATCCCGTCCGCATCCTTGAGCTTCACATCCGCGCTCAGGGCCAGCAGGCTTCGGACCCCCTCGACGTTGCCCGATGCTGCGGCGACCATCAGCGCCGTCATGCCCAGGCCGCTCGGTTGGTCCACCGGGGCCCCGGAGGAGGCCAGCGCCTCGAGGAGATCCGCCCTCCGCGATCTCCGCGCGGCGACCATCAGGGGCGTCAGCCCGTCCCAGGTCCCCTGCGTAGGGTCGGCTCCGAAGCTCAGCAGGAGTGCGACGGATTCGAGATCGTCGTTGGCCGTGGCCATCATCAAGGGGGTAACCGTAGCCATGTTTCTGAGGTTGGGGTCCGTGCCGAGCTCCAGGAGGGGCTTTAATGCCGCCGCCCCTTTGGGGGACTCGAGGGCTGCCATCAGGGGTGTTGTCCCCTGGCTCGCGGTCTCGTCGATGGAAGCCCCGGACGCGGCGAGGAGGCGGATCAGGTCTGCGGAGGCCCCCGAGGCGGCCGCGAAGAACAGGGGCGTCCACAGGCGCTGGTCCCTCAGGCCGATGTCCGCGCCCCGGCGCAGCAGGACCCGGACGGCGGGAAGGTTGTCCGCGCGGCAGGCTACCATCAGGGGCGTCTCCAGTCCGTTCGACGGCGTGTCGAGATCGGCCCCCGCGTCGATGAGGCGCTCCAGGACCTCTGGGGGGACGGCGGAGTTCTCCGCGGCGAGAGAGAGCGCGCACCGGTTCTGGTCGTCCTGGGCTCGGACATTGGCCTTTCCTGAAAGCAGCGCCTCGACCGCGGCGGCATCCGCCCCGGCGGCGACGGCCCGCATCAGGGGGGTGCAGCGGTCGGGGGCCCGGACGTTCGTGTCGGCGCCGGCCTCCGTCAGAAGCCTCAAGACAGCCGCGTCCGGCCTCTCGCAGGCCGAAAGGAGCGGGGTGACGCCGCTGTCGTCGGGCTCGTCGGCCGGGGCCCCGGCCCCCAGCAGGAGCTCGACGCCGTGAGCGTCGGATCGTGCTGCAGCCGTCCAGAGCGGGGTCCGCCCCCGGCCGTCCCGGGCCTTGGGCGATGCCCCGGCCCGTAGCAGGGCGGCCATGACCTTTGGGGATTCGTTCAGTGCAGCCGCGAGGTGCAGGGGCGTCCGGCCCTCCGCATCCGCCAGGTTGGGATCGGCTCCGGCTCTCATGAGGGTCTCGGCGATGGCGGCGTTCTGGTTGTAGGCCGCGGCCAGCATCAGTGGCGTCAGTCCCTCGAGCCCCTTCGAGGAGAGGGAGGCCCCCCCGTCGAGCAGACATTCGACAATCCCGGGATCGGAGGCGTGCTCCGCCGCTATGTGGATCGGCCGGTTCCCGTCCGGGAAGGGCTCGTCCGCAGAGCAGGCCCTCAGGGCCGCCCGCAGTTCCTTGACCGTGCCCGAGGCGCAAATGCGCCGCAGGGCTTCGGGGTCCGTCGCCCATGCCTGAGCCGTAAGCAAGGCTATCGACACTGCGGCAGCCAGAATACATCCCATCCATACTTTCGCGATATTCATGTTCGTTCTATGCCTCTCGTCTGCGTCATCGGTTCCGAATCTCGGGTACATTGCGAATCCTCCTTCAAAAATGCGGATCTTCGGGTGCGGAATATAAGGACGTTTTTCGTGTACAATCTGGCGGAAGCGTGATATCCTAATTTCTTGATTCGCTCCACAGTTGTTCAGTATAGCAAATTCCGGTGCGCCCCTGCTGAATGGAGGAAGGCCTTTGTCTGAAAAAGACTGGAAGGGAAACGATCAACGCCGATTTTCAAGGATGGGGTGCCGGCTCCTCGCCGAGTTTCGGCTTCTGGAGGGCAGCGAGGTCTGGCTTTCGGCCGATGTGCTGGATTTCACCGTCGCCGGGGTCCGCATCCGATTCGAGCGGGAGCAGCAAGGGATTGTCCTGAACGAGGCGGATGTCGAGTGGAAGGAGGCGCTCTTCCGGTTGGGGGACCCCTCAGAGGCGCTGTCGATCAAAGGGCATTTTCTCAGGGTCTACGCGCAGGAGGGCGGCTGCTTTACCACCGGAGTCGAATTTCTGGACGTCGCTCCGGAGCTGCAGATTGGGCTGGTCAGGCTGTACGCGCTGTATCGTCCCTATGCGGCAGGGGCTTGATGCAGGCATCCGCCGTCCGATGGTCCGTTTGAATGGTCCGTACGATTGCAGCCGCCGGCACAGCCGGCGACTGCAACTTTATACTTATCCCCTATACTTACTCTACCTCTGGAACGGCGAATACTCATTCCAAGAAGTACGTCGGACCGAAACTTTGCGAAGCAGTCAGGTTTCTGCTTACGTCGATACCACGGCAGCGGTGCCGCGTATCGACGTAAGCGACTGACACGCCATTCAAGACCTGCCGGTCTTGAAGAGGCGGTCATCTGCTTAAACGCAGCATACAAATGATTTGGAGTTACACGGGGGGGCCGTTTGCGAACGCCAACTCTTCCCCCTCGACGTCCACCGACACCTGCGTCCCGGCGGGGAACTGACCGGAGAGCAGGGAGTCGGCCAGCCGGTCCTCGATCAGGGACTGGATGGCGCGGCGCAGGGGGCGGGCCCCATACTTGGGCTTGAAGCCCTTCTCCAGGATCTTCGTCTTCGCATCCTCGCTGACCCCGATCCGAATGCCCCGTTTCTCCAGGCGTTCGCCTACCTCCGCGAGCATCGTCTCGACGATGCGCATCAAGCTCTCGCGGGAGAGCGGGCGGAACACGGCCATCTCGTCGATGCGGTTCAGGAACTCCGGCCGGAACGCGCGCTGCGCCTCGTCCATGATGACGGTCTTGAGGCGGTCCCAGTCCCGAGCCTCCGCGTCGGAGACGCTCCCGAACCCCAGGGCGCCGCCCTGCTGGGCCTCCCTGGCCCCGATGTTGCTGGTCATGATGATCACGGTGTTGCGGAAGTCCACCTTGCGCCCCTGGCCGTCGGTCAGGTGCCCGTCCTCCAGGATCTGGAGCAGGACGTTGTAGACCTCGGGGTGCGCCTTCTCTATTTCGTCGAAGAGCACGACGGAGTAGGGGCGCCGGCGGACGGCCTCCGTGAGCTTGCCGCCGCTCTCGTGTCCCACGTAGCCGGGGGGCGCGCCCAAGAGCTTGGATACCTCGTGCTTCTCCATGAACTCGCTCATGTCCATGCGGATCATCGCCTCCTCGCTGCCGAAGAGGAAGCGGGCCAGGCAGCGCGCCAGCTCGGTCTTGCCCACGCCGGTCGGCCCCATGAAGAGGAAGCTGCCGATGGGGCGCCGCGGGTCGCGCAGCCCGGTGCGGGCGCGGCGAATGGCCCTCGACACGGCCCCAACGGCCTCGTCCTGACCGATGAGGCGCGAGGAGATCTCCTTCTCCATGCGCAGAAGGCGCTCCGATTCCGCCTCGGTGAGCTGCCGCACGGGGATGCCCGTCAGCTCGGAGACGACGTCGGCGATGTCCTCGGAGGTGACGGCGGCGCGCTGGTTCGTCCGGTTCTCGCGCCACTCGGCCTGTGCGGCCTCCAGCTGGTCGGCGAGGGCGTGCTCCTCGTCCCTCAGTCGGGCGGCAGCCTCGAAGTTCTGGGCCAGGACGGCGCCCTCCTTCTGCTTGCGGAACTCCTCGAGGCGCCGCTCCAGCTCACGGATGGACTCGGGCGGGTCCAGCGTGCGCAGGCGGGAGCGGGCCCCAGCCTCGTCGATGAGGTCTATTCCCTTGTCGGGCAGGAAACGGTCCTGGACGTAGCGGGCGGAGAGCTGCGCCGCGGCGGCCAGGGCCTCGTCCGAGATGGAGACCTGATGGTGGGCCTCGTAGCGGTCGCGCAGGCCCTTGAGGATCAGGATGGTGTCCGGGATACTCGGCTCCTCCACCTGGACCGGCTGGAAGCGCCGTTCCAGCGCGGCGTCGCGCTCCACGTACTTGCGGTACTCATCCTGCGTCGTGGCCCCGATCAGCTGGAACGAGCCCCGCGAAAGGCTGGGCTTGAGGATGTTGGCGGCGTCCACCGCGCCCTCGGCGTTCCCGGCGCCGACGATGGTGTGCACCTCGTCCACGAACAGGATGACGTCGCCGGAGTCGCTGAGCTCCTTGACGACGCGGCGCAGCCGTTCCTCGAACTCGCCGCGGTACTTCGTCCCCGCGACGAGGTTTCCCGTATTAAGTTGAACGACGCGCTTGCCCTTCAGCGGCTCAGGGACCGCGCCGTCGGCGATCTTCTGAGCCAGCCCCTCGACCACGGCGGTCTTGCCCACGCCCGGGTCGCCTATCAGGACGGGGTTGCTCTTGGTCCGGCGGCAGAGCACCTGCATGATGCGGCGTATCTCGCGATCCCGGCCGATGACGGGGTCCAGCTCGCCGTCCCGCCCCTTCTGGGTGAGGTCGATGCCCAGCTGGTCCAGCGTGGGGGTCCGGGACCGCCCCTTCTTCCTGAGCCGGTCCGAGAGCAGTTCGACGTTCTGCCCCTTGGGGTCGGGGCTGCCCTCTCCACCCCGGAGGATGCCCGTGATCTGCCTGCGGGCGGTCGCGGCGTCGACGCCCATCGTGAAGAAGTACTGGGAGACCAGGCTGTTGTCGTCGCCCAGGATACCCAGGAGCATGTGCTCGGTGTCCACGTAGTTGACGCCCATGTTCCGGGCCTCGAGCATGGACAGTTCCAACGCCTTTTTCATCCGGGGGCTGAGCGGCAGATCGATGGACTTCATGTTGGGCTGTGACTGGCCCATGGCCTCCTCGATCTGGGACTTGATGCGCTCCAGGTCGAGTCCCAGGGCGATCATCGCCTGACAGGCCGTGCCGCCGCCCTCGTGGATCAGGCCCAGCAGGATGTGCTCGGGCTCCACCATGGGGTGCCCCATGCGAAGGGCCTCGTGGTGGGCCAGCTGGATGACTTTTTTACCGCGTTCCGTAAAAAACTGCCACATTTTTATTGTTCTCCTTGCCATGCATGTGATTCCGATTCCGAATCATTCGTAGACGAGGGGCAGACTGTCAACGAACGAAGCGAGCTGTGCGCAAACGCCCAAAAGGCGGGGCGTACTAAAGCGGGGCGCTTAAGATAATATGATGAAGCGCCCCGCGATTACAGTGACGTGGATTTACCCATAAACTGCAAGAGCTGACAAAAAGGACTCGGCAGAGGAAATTACCATATAACGGTTTCTCCCTCAAAGCCCCCATGTTAATTTTTAGGGAAGCGCTGGAGATTTTTGCCTATAGACGTTTTGCATATTTCCCCTTGGTAAAATATGCGTTTTTGTTTTGATCAGCGTTTCCCTGTGCTCTTCCATCGCCTGTGGTCCGAACGGGCATTCCGCGCCCTCGAGGAGTAGGTCAAATCCCGAGGCTTGTCCGGCGTAAGGGGCTATATCTCGCGCTTCCAGCGCGTCCCCTGCGGGGTGTCCTCCAGCACGACGCCCCGCTCCGCCAGCATGGCCCGGATCTCGTCCGACCGGGCGAAGTCCTTCGCCTTGCGGGCGGCGCAGCGCTCCTCGATCAGCCGCTCGACCTCCGCGTCGCCGAGGCCCTCCTCTCCTGCTAACCCCAACCCCTTCTCCTTCGGCAGCTCCTCGGGCCCGATCACACCCAGGATGCCGTCGATCTTCGCCAGCTCGGCCTCCGCCGCGTCGAAGAAGCCGGCCGGCAGGGTCGGGCGCTCCTTCAGTTCGGTGTTGACCGCCTTGACGATCTCGAAGAGCACTCCAACCGCCGCCGCCGTGTTGAAGTCGTCGTTCATCGCGGAGTGAAAGTCGTCGTCCAGCCTCTTCAGCTTCTCCAGAAAGTCGGCCGGGAACGAGCCGGCCCCGGGCTCATCGCTCATTCGGTTTTTTCGGGCGAAGGCCAGGTCGGCCCGGCAGTTTCTCAGGCGCGTCACGCCCCGTTCGGCCTGCTCCAGGCCCTCGGGCGCGAAGTTGATGGGGGACCGGTAGTGCGCGCCGAGCATGAAGAGGCGGATGGCCAGGGGTGGGTACTTCTGCCGGGCGGCGCGGGCCGTCATGAAGTTGCCCAGCGACTTGGACATCTTCTCCTTGTCGATGAGCAGAAAACCGTTGTGCAGCCAGAACCGCACGAAGGGCTTCCCGGACGCGGCCTCGCTCTGCGCTATTTCGTTCTCGTGGTGGGGGAAGGTCAGGTCCACACCGCCCGAATGGATGTCGATCGTCGTACCCAGGTACTTCGAGGACATGGCGCTGCACTCGATGTGCCAGCCGGGCCGCCCCTTCCCCCACGGGCTGTCCCAGGCGGGCTCCCCCGGCTTCTGTGCCTTCCAGAGCGCGAAGTCCAGCGGGTCCCTCTTGCGCTCGCCCACCTCCACGCGCGCGCCGGCCTCCAGCTCGTCCAGGCCCTGCTTGCAGAGTTTGCCGTAGCCGGGCCAGCTCCGGACGTCAAAGTAGACGTCCCCGTCCGAGACGTAGGCGTGCCCCTTCTCGATGATCCTCTCGACCGTCCCGATGATCTCCGGCATGTGCTCCGTGGCGAGCGGCGCCACATCGGCCCGACGGATCCCCAGCGCATCGGCGTCCTTGTAGTATTCCCCGATGAAACGCGCGGCGAGGTCGGAGACCTCGATACCCTCGGAATGGGCGCGCTGGATCATCTTGTCGTCGATGTCCGTGAAGTTCTGGACGAAGGTGACCTCATACCCCAGATGCTCCAGGTAGCGGCGCAGGACGTCGAAGACGATGAAGGGACGCGCGTTGCCGATGTGAAAGAAGTCGTAGACCGTCGGGCCGCAGCTGTAGAAGGTGACGCGTCCCGGGGTCAGGGGGACGAACGGCTCCTTTTTGCGCGTCAGGTCGTTATAAAGCGTCAGGCTCATGGCAATGCACCTCCGGATTGAAAACGAATTTGAAAGCAAAATCAAAAGCGAATGTCGGCGGCCTGTCGAAAACCGAATCAAAAGGTAAAAGGCGTCGCTTATAATAATTGTACACGTTCCGAGAAATTTTTGGGCCCCCGGGGCCCGCAGCTGGGAGAGATGCATCTTGTCCGCGTCCGGAAAGCACCAGTTCGCACTTCTGCGCACGCGCCGTTTTCTGCCCCTTTTCCTGACGCAGTTCCTGGGGGCCTTCAACGACAACTTCTTCAAGAGCGCCCTGGCGATGCTGATCACCTTCCGCCTGGCCGACGGCGCCGGGCTCGACTCCCGCATCATGGTGAACGTCGCGGCCGGGGTCTTCATCCTTCCCTTCTTCCTCTTCTCGGCCCCCGCCAGCGACCTGGCCGACCGCTACGACCGCGCGTATCTGATGCGCCTCGTCAAGTTCGCGGAGGTCGTCATCATGGGGATGGCCGCCGTGGGGTTTCAGCTGCAGAACATCTGGCTGCTGCTCGCGGTGCTCTTCCTGATGGGAGCGCAGTCCACCTTCTTCAGCCCCGCCAAGTTCAGTATCCTGCCGCAGCACCTGGAGGAGGACGAGCTTATTGCGGGGAACGGCCTCATTCAGACCGGGACCTACCTTGCCATCCTGACGGGGACCATCCTCGGCGGGCTCCTCATCCTCACGCCCGGCGGGCTCCTCCGGGTCGGGGCGGGGGTCGTGGCCGTGGCGGCCGCCGGCTGGTGGACCAGCCTCTACATTCCCCCGACGCGGCCCATCGACCCGCACCGGCGGGTATCCGCCGACGTCGTCCGCAGGACCGCCGCGCTCGTCGCGGACGTCTACCCTCACCGCAACGTCTTCTGTGCCGTCCTCGGGATATCCTGGTTCTGGCTGGTCGGGGCGACCTTCCTGGCGCAGTTCCCCACCTACGCCCGGCTGGTCCTCGGGGCGGACGAGCAGGTGGCGACGCTCTTCCTGGCTGTCTTCTCCATGGGCATCGGGCTGGGCTCGATGGCGTGCAACGCCGTCCTGAAGGGCGAGGTCTCGGTGCGGTACGTGCCCGCCGCGGCCGTCGGCATCTCCCTCGCCAGTGCGCTGCTCTGGCTGGCGAGCCATCGGGAACCCCTGGCCCCGGGGCTCCCGGCCATAGGCATCGGCGCGTTCCTGGCCGTGCCCGCAAACCTGGCCGTGCTGGCCTGCCTCTTCGCCATCTCCTTCTGCGGGGGGCTCTACATCGTCCCCCTCTACGCGGCCATCCAGTACCTCACGCCGGAGGACCGCATGGCCGGGGTCATCGCCTGTTCCAACGTCACGGACTCCCTGTTCATGGTCGTCTCCGCCGTGGGGTCCGGCCTTCTGCTGACCGCGGGACTCCAGATCCCCCAGATCTTCCTGGTCATGGCCGTCCTGACCGTCCTGGCGGCGCTCCTGATCCGCAGGGGCGTGCGGCGGTACGGCGGCGGGGATCGGTAGGGCTCCCGCAGCCCATGCCCCGAGACGAAGGAACGGCCCCTGAAAGGGGCCGCCCTGCGTATACTCCGAGGCTATACTTTGGGACCTCCAACGGGATATTCTTGTCAGATCTCGCCGCGGCCTACGCGGGGCGGACGCTCCCGTCCGAGGGGACGACCTGTTGCTCTCCTACTTCACGACGACGGAGAAGAAGGCGGTCGCGAACCGGGTCGCGCTTGCGGCACAGCGGCATTGCCCCCACGACGTTCATCATTCCGGCATTCGATGAGTTGGTGCTATGATTCGGGGGCGGGGCCAGGAGAGCGGTCCCGGAGGAGTTCTTTCGCCGGATGGGCGGAGGCTCGTATCTCGACTCGGGGAGGCCGCGGACGTGAATGAGGTTTGGAAAAAACTTTTGAGTCGCCTGCCCCTCTGTGCCGCCGAGGGCGGAGGGGTCACGGAGGTCGCCGCTGGGGATCTGGAGCGGCTTATCGAGGAGGATTCGGACTATCCGCGGGCGACGGTGGCCCTGGTGCAGGAGATCTTCTGCCGGGCCGGCCTGCTGGAACCCGCGCGGGCGCGGGAGGGGGTCTGGCGCTTCGTCTCCTACCCGGCACGGCTGTTCGCCTGTTCTCTGCTCTCGCTCCTCGTGGAGGGGCAGGGCCCCTTCTGGGAGGGCTTCTGGGCCGCCGGGATGAACGACGACATCTCGAGGCAGCACAAGGTACTCCATGCCATGGAGGTTCTGCGCGAGGAGCGGACCAAGGGCCCCCCCATCCGCCGTACCTTCGTGGCCTGGGGCGTTATCCGCAGGGAGGGCCGCTTCATCCTGAAGCGGCGCGAGAACCGGGAGGACGACCCCGACAACGCCCTGCACGGAAATTACGGCTTTCCCGGCGGGCGGGTCAACCTTCACGACCTGAAGGAGTCCGAGCCGGGGATGACGACCGAGCGGGGGATCGAATTGCTCTACGGACTTCCCCGCCCTCTGTCGGCCGACGAGGAGGCCTTGATCGGGCGGGCGCTGGAGCATACGCTCGTCCGGGAGCTCCAGGAGGAGCTGGGCCTGCAGCACAAGGTCCATTATGCCTACTCCCGGTCCGACTTCCAGCGGCCCCCGGCGACCTTCATCCATGGCGCCAACGCGCAGCACTGCATGACCGAATGCCGCTTCACGCTCTTTGAAATCGCCCTGACGCCGGCCGGGGATGCCTGGCTGGCATCCAACGTGAGGAATGAGGAGCTTTTTTATCTGGATGAGATGCAGGCCCCCTGTCTGCCGGAGCGCAGGGCCTTTCTGGATGTGCAGGACGATGGGTTCCCGGAGTGGCTGAAAGAACTGGGCGATTCCGCGTCGACCCTCTTTCTCCGGCGCGTGGAGCTGTCCCCGGGGGGCGGAGGGCAAAGGGGGGAGGACCCGCTCGAGGTGGTGCTCCCCCTGTCCGCGCAGGGTCATCAGAGGCCTCTGATTGTCGACGATCGCGAGATCTCCCTGATCGATCCCTGGGAGATCGACTTTCTGTTCCTGCTCGGGCTGTCGGCCCGGGAGGAGACGTCCCTGCGCCTTCCCGCCGATATCGAACGGAGGCATTGGGGCTGGCTCTTCCTGAAGAATACGGATATGCGCCTGCGGGCGCAGAAGCTCGAGCAGAGGGCGCGCGGAATCTGTAATTTCTCGCTCCTGAGGATCGAGGGCCCGCTGTGCCGCCTGCGCGCCGAAGGAGGCAACGTCTTCTTCAGCCCGGACCTCTTCAGCGCGGAGCTGCGGCAGGGAGAGCTCTTTCTGCGCCGGGGCGCGCTGGACAGGCCGGGGCTTTTCTACCTGGATGCCGAAACCCATGCCGCGGCCTTCTCCGACTCCAATCTCGCCCATCTGCGGAACCTGAAGGGCGGCGGAAGCGGCGAGGTGTCCTACGACAACCTGCGTAAACTGAAGGACAAGAGCGGCCGCCGCCTGGACGACTTCGTCCGATCCTGCGGGCTCCAGCGGCTGTACGAGCCCGAGGACGACAGCGTGAGCAAGGAGCTCCAGCGGTTCCGGTTCGCCATACAGGTCCGGTAGGGAAAATCCGGATATTGACACCCCGCCGCGGCGTGATATATTGGACATATTGGTACGGGAAAAAGCGATCTTGTTGTGATTTTTGAAATCCGAACCGTCGATATGTTTCGGAAGGGCCCATCGTAAAGGGTTTGTATTGAAGCACTTGGAGAAGTCTCCCTGAAATTGGACCGTTTTTTTGCGGGCAGCGCTACTTTATGGGAGTACGAATGACAAGGGTGCGAACGCAAGAGGATTGAAAGGATCGGGTTAAAAGGTCGGGTTGAAAGGATCGGACGGAACGATGCTGAATCTGGACAAGGACAACGTGGATTTTCTGGTGACGGCCCACATGGTCGATGAGGTGCGCCATGTCCTGGGGGACGTCTTCCCCCGTATCGAGGCGGAGATCCTTCCCGAGATGCGGCGGAGGGGGATCGACACCCTTTATTTCGTGGCCTGCGGCTCTCCGCTCTGCGCCTGCCAGACGGCGCAGAGGATGCTGGTGTCCCTTTCGCCGCTGCGCTCGGGGGCCTTCAGCGGCATGGACTTTCTCTGCGAGCCTCCGCATGTCCTGGGGCGGAATACCCTTGTCGTCGGGGTCAGCGACTCGGGCAGGACGCAGGAGGTCTGCGATTCCCTGGCCCTTGCGCGGCGGAGGGGGGCCATGACCGTCGCCGTGACCAAGACCGCGGAGAACCCCCTTGCGGACGCGGCGGAGTTCCTGGTCGACTACCATGCGGACTGCATCTGGGAGGTTCATCTCCTGATCGCCTACTGCCTCGCGCTGCGGGCGATGCAGGAGGCGGGGGTCAAGGGGCTGGAGCCTATCATGGAGGATATGCGGAGGCTCCCCGAGGTCCTCGCGCGCCTGGTGAACGACGTTGAAGAGGACATGAAGGCCCTGGGGGAGCGGGCCTCGAAATGGGACCTGATCTACACCGTCTCCGCGGGGAACCTGTTGCCCCTGGGATACAAAGAAGGGGTCATCACGATGCTGGAGTTCACCTGGACCCACGGGTGCAGCCTCAACGCATCGGAGTTCCGCCACGGTCCCCTGGAGGTCGTCGAGGAGGACGTGCCCTACGTCTTCCTTATGGGGAACGACGCCTCGCGGCCGGTCACGGAGCGGAGCCTGCGCTTCGTCGAACGGCACAGCAAAAACGTCGTCGTCTTCGACGTACGCGACTTCGAGGGCGGGCTGCATCCGGCCCTGGACCCCATGGTCCTCTTCGTCCCGCTGGAGTTCTTCTACTACTACCTCTCCGTCTACAAGGACCACAACCCGGACGGCCGGCGCTATTACGGCGGCCTCGCGGAGTATTAGGCCATGAGGATCGTCGGGGTCGGCGACAACGTTCTGGACCGGTATGTCGATCAGGGCCTGATGTATCCCGGCGGCAATGCGGTCAACGTCCCGGTGCTGGCCCTGCGCTTCGGGGCGGAGGCCGCGGCTTACGTCGGCGCAGTCGGGGACGACGAGGGGGGAAGCTGGCTTCTCGAGGCACTGGGCCTGGAGGGGTTGGATACGTCCCGGGTCAAGGTGCTTCCGGAGAGGAACTCCTACACCCGCGTGGCCCTCGTGGACGGGGACAGAACCTTTGTCGGAGGGGAGAAGGGCGCCAGCTCCAAGCTCGTCCTCACCCCGGAGGACTTCGGTTTCATCCATAATTTCGATGTCGTCCACACCAGCATCTACAGCGGAATCGAGGGACAGCTGCAGGAGCTTCGCGCGAACAGCCGCATCCTGGCCTTCGACTTCTCGAACGAATTCGACGAGGCGTGTCTGGACCGGGTCCTTGGCTCGGTGGATTACGCCTTTTTTTCGGGCTCGAGGATGTTTCCGGGCGCGAGGGATACGGAGGAGTCCGAGCTGGAAGCGTTCCTTGCGCGCGTGGAGGACCGGGGAGTGCGGCTGGCCCTGGTCACCCGGGGGGCGAAGGGGGCCGTCCTGCGTTACGGCGGGCGGACCTGGCGGCAGGAGGCCGTTCCCTGCCGCGTCGTGGACACGCTGGGCGCCGGGGATGCCTTCATCGCGCGGCTGATCGTGGGCATCGTCTCCGGCGAGGAGCCCTCGCTCGCCCTGAGGGAGGCGGCCCGGAGCGCGGCCGCCACATGCTCCTATTATGGGGCCTTCGGCCATCCCAGGGCTTACGGACCCGTCGCGGAATGACGGAGAAAGAATAGAGGAAGTTTACGGACACCCAGATCAAGAAGGAGGAAAACAGCAATGAAACAGTTCCGTTCGAGTTTTGTCCTGTACGCGTTTTTGTTCGTGCTGTCGGCGTTTGCCCTGTGCGGCGCCGCGGAGGCCGGCGACCCGGTGACGCTCAAGTTCCTTCACAAGTGGCCGAAGGTGGAGTACAACGACTTTTTTGTCCAGGTCGCCAGGGATTTCGAGAAGGCGCACCCCGACGTGAAGATCCAGATCGAGGCGGCCGGCGATGAGCCCATCAAGGACAAGCTGCGCATCCAGATGGGGACCGACCAGCAGCCCGACGTCTTCTTCTCGTGGAGCGGCGAGTTTGCCCGGAACTTCATCCGTTCCGGGGCGGTCCTGGACCTGACGCCGTATTTCGAGAAGGATCCCTCCTGGCGCGACGGCTTCATGAAGGCCGGGCTGGAGCCCTTCGCGACGCAGGGCCGGTACTATGGCGTTCCCTATCGAATCAACGGAAAGTTCTTCGTCTACAACAAAAAGATGCTCGAGGACAACGGCCTGAAGGAGCCCAAAACCTGGACGGAGTTCACCGCCGGGCTCGAGAAGCTGAAGCAGGCGGGCGTCACGCCCATCGGGTTCGGCAACATCTACCCCTGGGCGAGCTGCCACTACATCACGGGGCTCAACCAGAAGTGCGTTCCCCAGGAGGTGCGGGAGAAGGACTACGCGGCGGCCTCCGGCGAGTTCACCGACCCCGGCTACGTGAAGGCCCTGGAATATTTCAAGGAGCTGAACGACAAGGGCTACTTCAGCATGGGGGCCAACTCCACGGAGCACAACATGGCGCTCGAGATGTTCTACGGCGGCCAGGTCGCGATGGTCTACGTCGAGCTGGAGGAGTTCCAGGACATCGAGGAGAAGATGGCCGGGAACTGGGGCTTCTTCGCGATGCCGTCCATCGAGGGGACCCCCGGCAACCCGAAGTTCCTGACGGGGGCTCCGGACGGGTTCATGGTCTCCGCCAGGACGAAGCATCCCGACCAGGCCGTCGCCTTCCTGAGCTTCCTGACGAACAAGGAGAACTCCGACAAGATGGTCCGGGCCATGGGGTGGCCCAGCCCCGTCATCGGCGCCGTCAACAAGGAGAACTCCCTGGAGATGCTGGTCAAAGGGCTGGAGGCCGTCACCGAGGCCGAGGGGATGGCGCTCTGGCTGGATACCGACATCGACATCAAGATCTCGGACGTCTACCTCCCCGACCTCCAGGAGCTCCTGAACGGGGATAAGAGCGCCGAGGAGGTCATGAAGGACGTGCAGGCCGCCGCTGCGGCGGTGCGCGCGGAGGCGGCGAAACAGTAGGGCGGGGTAATGAGCGGGCTGCAGGCCGGTTCCTAACCGGCCTGCAGCGACCGCCCCCTTGCAGGCTTCATTCCTGAGCGAGGCCTCAGGGCCTCGACGCCAGCAGGCGATTTGGAGGTTTTGTTCTCCCGGGCCGCCGCCGGCCGCATCCGGCGGCCCCTTCGTCACGGAAGAGATCCTTGAAGAGGGAGATCCTGCATGAATATCTACGGCAATAAAAAGCTGGCCCTTCTCTTTCTGCTGCCGGCGCTTCTTCTGCTCCTGCTGTTCGTCTACTATCCCATCGCGGAGAGCTTCGTCCTGAGCCTCTATCGCTGGAAGGCGTTCTCCAGCGAGAGGGTGTACGTCGGACTGGAGTATTACCGGAAGCTCTTCTCGGACGCCGTCTTTTACACGGCGCTCAAGAACAACGTCCTCTATTCCGCGATATCCATCGTCTTTCAGGTCGGCCTGGGGCTGGTCTTCGCGGCGATCCTGGAGGAAAAGGCCTTCCGCGGAATGCAGCCCTTCTTCCGCACCGTCTACTTCCTGCCCTCCGTCATCTCCATCTCGGTGGTGGGGCTCCTCTTTCAGCTGGTCTACCATCCGAGCATCGGTCTGCTGAACCAGGGGCTCAGGGGCATCGGGCTCGGAGGGCTGTGCCATGCGTGGCTCGGGGAGAAGAACACGGCCATCTTCGCGATCATCGCGACCTCGCAGTGGCAGTACATGGGCTACATCATGCTGCTCTTCCTGGTGGCGATCCAGAAGATTCCGCAGGAGCTCTACGAGGCCGCGGAGATCGACGGGGTCAACGCGTTCCAGAAGTTCCGCTACGTGACGCTACCCCAGGTCAAGGACACGCTGGTGATGTGCGTGATCATCACCCTCATCGGAGGGTTCAAGGTCTTCGACGAGGTTTACGTCATGACGGCCGGCGGGCCGGGACGCAGCACGGAGGTGCTGGCCTCCTATCTCTACCGCGCGGGGTTCCGCAACGACGAGATGGGGCTGGCCTCGGCCATCGCCACGACGATCTTCGTCATCACCTTCACCATGACGCTTGTCCAGCTGCTGGCGTCGAAACGGCAGGAAAGTTAGGTCATCGCCATGATGCACGACAACCGATGGAGGACGGGACACCTCCTCGTCCTCGGACTTCTCGCCCTCTACGCACTGCTCATCATCCTGCCGCTGGTCTGGATGGTCCTCAGCGGCTTCAAGGACAATCAGGGGCTCTTTCTGGACACGTGGGGGCTTCCTGAAAAATTTCTGTGGGAGAACTACGCGACCGCGTGGAGGGGCGGCGTGGGGCGCTATTTTCTGAACAGCGTCATCGTCACGGGGGCCTCGGTCTGCCTGACCCTCTTCATCAGCGCCTGCGCGGCCTTCGCCCTGAGCCGCTTCGAGTTTCGGGGGCAGGGAGTCCTGCTCCTCTTCGTCCTCGGAGGGCTCATGCTGTCCCCTCAGGTCAGCCTGATCCCGCTCTTCAGGCTGCTTCAAAGGCTGAAGCTCTACAACACCTATTGGGCCCTCATCATTCCCTACGTTGCCTACCGAATCCCCTTCACCACCTTCCTGATCCGGTCCTACATGCTGTCGCTTCCAAGGGAGATCGAGGACTCCGCCTACATCGACGGCTGTTCCGCCTGGACGGTCTTCTACAGGATCATCCTTCCCATGAGTAGGCCCATCCTGGTCACGGCCGCCCTGTTCACCGCGATGAGCTGCTGGAACGAGTTCATGTTCGCCCTGGTGTTCATCGAAAGCGACGGGCTGAGAACCATCCCCATCGGCCTGATGGGGCTCAAGAGCAGTCTGCGCACCGAATGGACGATCCTCATGGCGGGGCTGACGCTCTCCGCCCTGCCCATGGTGGCTCTTTTTCTGATCTTTCAAAAACAGTTTATTCGAGGCATAACCTCGGGAGGAGTGAAAGGATAGCTATGAGTGATCTTCAGGCTCAACAGGCTCACCAAGAATACAGGGAAGTGCTCATGCGGGGCATCCGGGAGAGGGAGAACATCGAGGCGGCCATGAAGGAGATCACGAAGAAGCCGATCGACAGCGTCTTCTTCGTGGGCTGCGGCGGCTCCCTTGCGGTCATGTATCCGCTGCAGTATCTGATGGCCCTTCACACGGCGCTTCCCTCGGCCCCCTACAATTCCAGCGAGTTCCTGAACATGAAGCCCAAGGCGCTGACGGAGCGCTCCTTGGTAATTCTCTCGTCCTATACGGGGACGACGAAGGAGACCGTGGCCGCCGCGGAGCTGGCCCGCTCGAGGGGGGCCCGCACCATAGCCTTTGCCGGCAAGGCGGACACCCCGCTGGGCAAGACCGTGGACTACGTCTTCGCCAACGACGCGCCGTTCGGGGTCACGGACTCCAAGCTCATCATGCTCTATCAGATCGTCTTCTGCCTTCTGGACAAGCTGGGATATGGCATCGACTACGAGCTGGTGCAGAAGGAGCTGAGCCTTCTGCCGGAGGGGCTGATGCGCATCCGCGCCGCTGCCGGGGACGAGGCCCGGGAGTTCGCCGAGAAGAATCACGACCAGACCTTCTTCATGGTTACCGGGAGCGGCATCAACTGGGGCGAGGCTTACTCCTACGCCATGTGCATCCTCCAGGAGATGCAGTGGATTCCCGCCCAGTCCATCCATGCGGGGGAGTTCTTCCACGGGGCCTTCGAGACCCTCACGGAGGACACCAACCTGCTGATATTTCAGGGCGAGGACGAGACCCGGCCCCTCACCGAGCGCGTGATCAAGTTTGCCGGTCAGTACACCCGCAGGGCCCATTTGATCGACACGAAGAACTATCCTCTGGAGGGAATAGCCCCGGAGCGGCGCGGAATCTACGGCCCGTTCATCCTGCTGGCCGTGCTCGGCCGTTACAGCGACGCCCTGGCCGAGAGGAGAAACCATCCCCTCAAGACCCGCCGCTACATGGGCAAGGTGTCGTACTAGGGAACGCCATGGCCAGTCTGGAACTGAAGGGGGTCAAGAAGATCTATCCCGGGGGCGTCGTCGCCGTCAAGGATTTCAACCTGACCATCGACGACAGGGAGTTCATCGTGCTGGTCGGACCCTCCGGCTGCGGAAAGAGCACCACCCTGCGGATGATCGCCGGGCTCGAGGACATCAGCGAGGGGGAGCTCTACATCGACGGCGCCCTGGTGAACGGGCTCTGCCCCAAGGACCGGGACATCGCCATGGTGTTCCAGAACTACGCCCTCTATCCTCATATGACCGTCTACGACAACATGGCGTTCGGCCTGAAGCTCCGCAAGGTCCCCGGGGACGTCATCGAAAAGCGTGTGCGGGCGGCGGCGGAGATATTGGGTATCGAGGACCTGCTCCACAGAAAGCCCAAGGCGCTCTCGGGGGGCCAGCGCCAGCGCGTCGCCCTGGGGAGGGTCATCGTCCGCGAGCCCCGGGTCTTCCTGATGGACGAGCCCCTCTCGAACCTGGACGCCAAACTGCGGGTCCAGATGCGTGCGGAGATCGCCAAGCTGCACAACCGCCTGAAGACGACCTTCATCTACGTGACCCACGACCAGACCGAGGCCATGACGATGGGGACCCGCATCGTCATTATGAACGGCGGGGAGATCCAGCAGATAGACGCCCCCAAGGCGCTGTACGACCGGCCGGTCAACATGTTCGTGGCCGGCTTCATCGGAAGCCCCCAGATGAACTTCCTCCCCGGGACGGTCGTCGAGGAGGATGGGGTCCTTCAGATCCGGCTCCCGGACGGCAGCGTCCTGCGGGTCTCCGAGGAGCGGGAACGAAAGCTGAGGGAGGGGGGCTACGTGGGCAGGGAGGTCGTGGCCGGAATCCGCCCCGAAAGCCTTCACGAGAGCGAGGTCAACCCCCTCACGAAGAGATTTTCCCGCCTTCGCTCCACCGTGGAGGTTGCGGAGCTCATGGGGTCCGAGACGCTTCTCTACTCCACGCTCTTTGGCCGGCAGGTCGTGGCGCGGGTCGTCCCGGATACGGAGAAGACGGTGGGGGACGAGGCCGAGTTCCACGTGCACTGGAACCGTATCCACGTCTTCGACAAGGATACGGAACGGAACATCCTGTAGCGGGAGCGGGAGAGAGGGAGTCGGGAGGGGAGGCTGACGGACCATTAAGGAAATCACGCCTTTCGAGAGGGCGAAGGAGCGGCTCCTCTGCCTTCTCGAGGAATCCGACCCGGCGCGCGGAGGCCGGCTTCCCAGCGAGCGGGAGATCTGCGGCGCCCTGGACGTCCACCGGGAGACGCTGCGGCGGGCGCTCTCCCTCCTGCGCCTCGAGGGAAGGATCGCCAGCCGCGTCGGGTCGGGGCATTACGTCGAAAGACGCAAGCTCGAAAAGGACCTGACGGACCTTCTGTCGTTCACCCAGTGGGGCCGCTCGATGGGGATGGAGCCGGACTCCGTGGTCCTGAGGTCCGGTTCCTTCGAGGCCCCGAAGTCCGTGAGCAAGTTCCTGCGGGTTCCCCTGGGGACGTCCATTTTTCATGCCGTGAGGCTTCGCCGACTCGATGGGGAGCCCCTGCTTCTGGAGTACGTTTACCTCAGCGAGGCGGCCTTTCCCGGAATCTCCGACCGAGCCCTCTCCTCGAGTTCCCTGTATTCGGTCCTCGAGGAGGGATACGGCGTGGACCTATCCGTCGGACAGGAGACGATAAGCGTTACCTACGTGGACGCGTGGGAGGCGCGGCATCTGCGGGTCTCCGAGGGGAGCCCCGCTTTTTTTGTCCGCTCCGTCGTCGCCGATGGCGGGGGCACGCCCGTCGAGTACTGCAAGAGCGTCATACGGAGCGACAGGATTCGTCTCATCTATCACAACGCCGCCTGCCGCGAGGAAGAAGCCTGATGCCCAGGAACGACGGGTTTCCGAGCTACAGAGCTCAGCTCCGGGAGGTGCTGCGGGCGAAGATCGAGGAGGGGGAGTATCCGCCGGGGACGGCGATCCCCTCCGAGAACGAGTTGGCCGCGGCCTATGGCCTGAACCGCCGGACGGTCCGGGAGGCCGTCGCCCTCCTGGTCCGAGAAGGGCTGCTGAGGAGCGTCGCGGGGAAGGGCGTCTACGTGAGGCTGAAGGCGGAGACCCGCCTGGGCGAGGGGGAGTTCGGCTTTCGGCTCCGGGAACCGCACCGTCTGAGACGGCAGGTCCTGAAGAAGGCGCTTCGTGCCGCGGGGCCCTATTACGGGAGGAAGCTGGCCGTCCCTGCGGACGGTCCGCTCTTCCACGTCAGGCAGCGCGTCCTGGAGGGGAGCCAGCCCCTCTACGTCGAGGAGTTCTACCTGCCCCGGGAGGTCTTTCCGGGCATCGAGGGGATCGAGTTCATGGCGTTCTCCGTCATGGAGGTCTTTCGCTACTACGGCAGGACATCGTCCAGGACGGAGCAGAGCCTGGAGATCGTCCCCGTGGACCCCGGGAACGGGAAACTGCTGGGGCTGTCGGAGGGCGACCCCATCCTGCTCCTGGAACGTCGGGACTTTGACGAGGCCGGACGCCCTCTTGCGTTCTTCCGCTACCGGACGCGGGGCGACGTCTGCGACCTGAGGGTGAGCTTCCGCAGCGCGCCGAAATAGGGCGGGGCGCCTTGACCTTGCGGCAGGGCTCGCCTATAAATCTTGAAGTCCTTGGCGTCTTCGCGATTTTTTGGAGGACTGAGTCTCCACCATTTTTTTCGAGGATGGGATGGCCCATGCTGGTTGCTTTTGCCCTTGAAAATACGCATTTACCCCTTGACTTCTTCCTGAATCGACACAATTAGCGTGCGTGCGTGCGTGCGTGCGTGCGTCTTTGTGCTTATCTAAGGAAACGCTGATTTAATGCTGCAAAACGCCGAGGGCGCCATTTTTGAGCTCCGGCCAGGCGCCACGCCCGAAAAGCGGTTCGACAGCCTGGGTGGCTATCTCGTATCCAAGGAATAGACCGCTCGGGGTTCCGAACGCCAGCGCCTCCCAATCCCGCGGGGGGCGCTGAGTGTATCGAGCTCCTCATACGCCCCTTCCACTTCTGCTAGAATAGAGTCGTAAAAAGACCAATCGGGGCGAGGTGAGGGATCATGAGCGAAAAACTCCAGACCCTGCCCATAGGCATCCAGAGTTTCGAGATGCTGCGGAAGCGGGGGCATCTTTATGTGGACAAGACGGCGCAGCTGATGGAACTTGTCAACTCAGACCGGTGTTTTCTGTCCCGCCCGCGACGGTTCGGCAAGTCGCTGACGCTCTCGACGCTCGACGCGATGTTCCAGGGGAAGGCCGAACTGTTCAAGGGACTGGCCGCCGAGGGTTGGGTGGCGGAGCAGGCTCGGCATCCTTGCCCGGTGTTGAGCCTCAGCATGGCCAGGGGACGCCCCATGGAGGGTGTTCGAGGATTCGACATCAGTTTGTACAACGACCTGATGGTCTTGGGACGAAAACAGGGCCTGCCCATGCTGCGAAAAGACACCGAGGGGGCGCTGGGGGCCTTCAAAGATGTTCTTGAAGGGCTCTATGATCAGGGCGGTCCTGTTGTCGTGCTGATCGACGAATACGACAAGCCGATCCTGGACAAGATCGGAAATCTGGAGGCGGCGGAGGCCATGCGCGAGGCGCTCCGCGGCTTCTACACCGTCCTGAAGGATTACGACAGTCACCTCCGTTTCGTCATGCTGACCGGAATCTCCAAGTTCACGAAGACGGGCGTCTTCTCCGCCATGAACAACCTGCGGGACATCTCCATGGTGGAGGAGTTTGGCGACGTCGTGGGCTACACGCAGGAGGAGCTCGAGGCCGACTTTGCCGGCTGGATTGGCGCCGCCGCCGAAAAGATGAACGTGACGCGAGAAAGGCTGCTGCAGCGCATGAAGGACTACTACGACGGTTTTTGCTTCGACGGCGTGACGCGGCTCTACAACCCCTTCTCGATCCTCAACTTCCTGGCCGACAGGGAGTTCAAAAACTACTGGTATCACTCGGGCTCCCCTACGTTCATCCTCTCCTATCTGCGCAGCCACGGGATCGACGACCCGGAGGTCTACCGGCACAAAAGCGTCCCCGCCGACTTCGCGGACAGCCAGGAGATCGAGCGGGCCAAGCCGGAGAGTTTTCTTTTCCAGAGCGGCTACCTGACCATCGAATCCGCGGAGGAGCAGGAGCTGACGCTGGACTACCCCAACCGCGAGGTGCTGAACGCCATCTCGCGCCTGTACCTGGACAACGTCTATCGTGTGGAGGGCTTCACGGCCCTGGGTTCGAATCTCTGGCGCGCGCTCAGGGACGGGGATATCGAGGGGGCGGTCAAGCTGTACAACACCGCGCTGGCCGGCATCCCCTACCAGGATTTCAGCCAGCAAAACGAGTCCCTGTACCGTTCCCTGTTCCTGATGCTCCTGCGTGGGGCGGGGGTTAGCGCTCAGGGGGAGGTTCCGACGAACCGGGGACGGAGCGACGTCCCGGTTCTTTTTCCGAGCCGCGCGGTGGTGCTGGAGTTCAAGCTGGCGCGGAGCGCGGGGGAGATCGCGAGGCTTCGGGACGAGGGGCGAAAGCAGATAGAGGAGAAGGGCTATTCAAAGCCCCACGACGGAGAGGGACGCGCCGTGACGTCCGCGGTCATCGTCGTCGATGCTAAAAAGCACACGGCCGGGCTTTAGCGGAATGGAAATGATGTTTGTCGCGGAGTGAGTGGATCCAGTCGACGAAAGGGGGACGGGCGATTCTATTGATATCGGTTGCAGTTTTGATGCCGCCATCCCCTTGTCGAAAAGCGCATTTGGTGGTATCCTGTCACGCATCGTCGATATTGAATGAATCGCGATGAAGAGGACGAGTAACCTTGCCGGAGGGCGTTTCCCGCCCCGAGGATGAGATGCACAGAGAGGCGGAGCCATTGGCTGAGAGTTTCGCCGCGTTGGACGAGGCGAAGACCCCCTCCGAGCGGGCGTCGAGGCCGTATATCGGGATAAGGCGCCGGGGTTCCGCCCCATACAGCGGGTTCGAGAGCCGGAGGCCGCTGCGCGGCCATGCCGGAAATGGAGTGGAACCGCGACACGAATGCGCCCACGTCGTCTCCATGTTTGTGGAGACAGCGTGGGCATTTTTTATTTTTCAAAATTTTGGGGGGATGGATGATGCTGCGTTTTGAGGGAAACAACGGCAGGGTCTGCGAGTTCAACCGGAGCTCGGTCAAGGTGTCCGAGGCGCTGGCCGGGCTGGGACAGGAGAAGAAGGCTCTGGCCGGGAAGCTGAACGGCGAACTGCTGGACCTGGAGCGGGAGGTCTCGGTCGGGGGGACGCTCGAGCCCGTTCTGGCGGGCTCGGAGGATGGGCTCTCCATCCTCCGCCACTCCTGCGCGCACCTGATGGCCCAGGCCATCGAGAACCTCTATCCTGGAACGCATTTTGGGATCGGGCCTTGCATCAAGGACGGCTTCTACTACGACGTGGACGTCGCCGGGGCGATCACGGAGCAGGACCTGCCCGCCATCGAGTCGGAGATGCGCCGCCTCGCGGGTGCGGCGGAGCGGATCGATCGGGTGGAGATGGGGCGGGACGAGGCGCTTGGGTTCTTCGGGGACCGCAGTGATCCCTACAAGGTGGAGCTGATTACGGACCTGGACGTCCCGGGCGTCTCGCTCTATCGGCAGGGGAACTACGTGGACCTGTGCCGGGGGCCCCACGTCCCCGACACGTCCTGGCTGCGCAACTTCAAACTGCTCTCCGTCGCGGGGGCCTATTGGCGTGGCAGCGAGAAGAACAAGATGCTGACCCGCGTCTACGGCACGGCCTTCGCCACTCCGGACGAGCTGAAACAGCACTTGAAGCGCCTGGAGGAGGCGAAGCTGCGCGATCACCGCAAGCTGGGGCGCGAGCTGGACCTGTTCAGCCTCCACGATGAGGGACCGGGCTTCCCGTTCTTCCATCCCAAGGGGATGGCCGTCCTGAATACGCTTATCGACTTCTGGCGCCGGGAGCACCTGAGGCGCGGCTACGTGGAGATCCGCACGCCGCTGATCCTCGACCGCTCCCTCTGGCTCCAGTCCGGGCACTGGGATCACTACAAGGAAAACATGTACTTCACCGAGATTGACGAGAAGCCCTTTGCCGTCAAGCCGATGAACTGCCCCGGCGGCATCTTGGTCTATAAGACGCAGCTCCGCAGCTACCGTGACCTGCCGCTGCGCATGGCGGAGCTGGGCATCGTTCACCGGCATGAGCGCAGTGGGGTGCTCCACGGGCTGATGCGTGTGCGCTGCTTCACCCAGGACGATGCGCACCTCTACTGCCAGCCCGACCAGGTGAAGGACGAGGTCGTCGGCATCATGAACCTGTGCGAGTACATCTATAAAGATGTCTTTGGGTTCCGCTACTCGGTCGAGCTCTCGACGCGCCCGGAGAACTCGATGGGCGAGCCGGAGCAGTGGGAGGCTGCCGAGGCAGCCCTCAGGGACGCGCTGGAGACGACGGGCACGCCCTATCGGGTCAACGAAGGGGACGGGGCTTTCTATGGACCCAAGATCGACTTCCACCTGGAGGACTGCATCGGCAGGACCTGGCAGTGCGGCACCATCCAGCTGGACTTCCAGATGCCGGAGCGCTTCGACATGCACTACGTCGGGGCCGACGGCCAGGAGCATCGGCCCGTTATGCTACACCGCACGGTCCTGGGCAGTCTGGAGCGATTCTTCGGCATCCTGATAGAGCACTACGCCGGCGCGTTCCCGTTCTGGATCGCCCCCGTTCAGGTGAAGCTCATCCCCATCGCGGAGGAGCACCGGGACTACATCCGTGAACTGGCGGGGACCCTCGGCGGCTGGGGCCTGCGCGTGGAGACGGACGAGCGCGACGAGAAGCTGGGGAAACGCATCCGCGACGCGCAGCTCCAGAAGGTCCCCTATATGATTGTGATCGGGGACAAGGAGAAGGAGGCACGGGTCGTCGCGGTGCGCGAGCGCAGCAAGGGCGACCTGGGGAGCATGGACTTGGAGGCGTTCCGAGAGCTGCTCGAGGGGGAGTTCGATCCCTCCCGATGCTAGGGGAGGACTCGTTTTTCCCCGCTCCGCCCGTGGGGCCTCCCGCTTCGTGCGGGAGGCCCCACTTTCGTATGGGAATATCCCTTGGCGATGGTGCGGGAAGAGCTGTGATAAGATAAAAAAGTTGCTTTACGATGAAATGGAAAAATGGGTCGTTAAAATTTTGCATGGTGTCTGGAGCGTGGCGTCGATGAGAGCGTCGGTGAAGGAATGGATGGTTCAGGGCGTGGCGTTTTGCAGGAGCTGGCTGCGGGAGGAGTGGGCAACGCTGCTGAGCACGACGGTGGGGACGGCCCTCGTCTGCTTCGCCATCGTCGCGCTGGTGGTGCCCTATAAGTTCGCCGGGGCCGGGGTGACCGGCATTGCCCTCATCACCCATTACCTCTGGGGCATCTCCCCGGCCTGGTTCATCACGGTAGGGAACACGCTTCTTCTGCTCTGGGGCTGGCGTTTCCTCTCGACGCGCTTCGCCCTCTGGACGCTTTATGTCTCGGTGCTGACCAGCCTGATGGTGCCGCTTTTTGAACTGTTCACGTATCCGATGATTGGCAATGTCATGCTGGCCGCGATCCTTGCCGGGGTGGTCGGGGGGCTGGGGTTCGGGATGCTGTTCCGGGTGGACGCCTCCTCCGGCGGCACGGACGTGGTGGTCATGGCGGCAAAGAAACGATGGGGCGTGGACGTCGGGGCGATGTCGTTCTACATCAACATCGTCATCCTGCTCGGTTCCTTCGCGGTCGTCACCCTGGAGCAGATGCTCCTCGGGGCGTTTCTGCTTTACATCGAGACGATGGTCATCGACAACGTCGTCCGTTCCTTCCACCGGCGCACCCAGATCCTGGTCATCAGCGCCCGGCACAGGGAAATTGCGGGCTTCATCATGACGGAGCTCGAACGTTCGGCCACCCTTATCCCCGCGACGGGGGCCTATCGCGGCGCGTCCGTCGAGATGCTTCTGGTGGTGTTGCCCCGTCGGCAGGTCCCACCGCTCAAGCGCTTCATCGCGTCGGTAGACCCCACCGCGTTCGTGATCCTCTCCGACGTCTCGGAGGTGGTGGGCGAGGGCTTCAAGAGCTGGCTGCACGTCTGATCGCCTCATGGGGATGCGAGGGCCGACGCCGAATGCAAGGGCAGGGCCTGAGGGTTATGTTACAATGAAATGAAGGATTGGTTCATGATATGTCGTTGATCTCGATCATGGACGGGAGGGCGTCGGGTGTGAATATTCGAGCTCAGGATTTTTGGAGATGGAATGGCTCTTTTGTGTGCCGGTGGCATTTCATAGCGCCGTTTCCCGTGAGGACGTGAGGATAAGATGAAGCTGCTGGTGTCTTACCTCGTCTATCCTGCGTTGTCCCTTCTCTTGTTTTACGTGATCGCTCCTGATTTTTCATCTGTCTCCCCTCGAGTGGAAGCTCTTTTCTTCCGGAGTATCTTCATAGTAACGGTCGCATATCTGTATGTGTTTTTCCTTCTGCTCCCTACCGTCATACGTTTCATCGTGAAACGGAAGGGCGTCAAGTACGGTCTTGAGGCGTTCCTGTATACGGCGTCCTCGATAGCCGTTTCCCTGTTCCTGTCCTATATGGTCGTGGGAAAGACGCTTTTCCCCGGAATATTGGATTTCATTGCCGTGCATAATATCCTGACCTATCGGACCACAGGGGGGAACACGACGGGAATAAATGAGCGTAATATCGTGTCCCTGTTGTCCTTTCTGGTACTGTCCGGGTGGGGATGGGTCGTGTTCGGAAATGGGTTCCCGTTTTCCAGTAATGGACTGGCATTGTGGGGGCCGCTGATAGGGGTGCACTACATATTGAACTCTCATAAAGACATGTTCCAGGGAGCGGATGAGGCTGTACGGGGCAGGGAAGCCCCCGCCTCCTCCGCCGCGGGTGATCCTGTCCCTCGAGTACAGTCTGCGGGTGCTCCGATGGGTAAGGCGGTCGTCTACCCATGGGAAGAAGAGTTGAGCGGGGGCTCTCATACGGAGACGGAGCTTGGGCCGACTGCCGCAGAAGGGGGGCCCACAGCGTTTCCGGAGGAAAGGGGCGGCGCTGGCGGAAATTGGGGCGGTATATGAACGGGAAAAAAGCCTTTTTGATCTGCCGGTATTTGCCCAAGGCAGCCTGGAGCAGCAGGAAACGCAAAGGATGTCTCAGGTGCTTGCCTGGGCTTGTCACAGTGTGGCTATGTCTTGCCTGTTGAGACAGGAAGGGTAGAGCCGGTCGTGAACAATAATGCCTATCTTCACCTTGGAATTTCTCCTGATGCTACGATTGAGGAGATAGAACGGGCTTACGAGATCAAAAGACGCCTCTATGAGCCCTCTCGCTTCATTCCAAACAGCCTGGAGCAGCAGGAAGCCCAGAGAATGAGCTTGCTTATTGAGTTGGCTTACAATTTTGCCTCTGCTGCATTTTATGCCTCTCATCCTCCACAGCCCGCGGTCCATACGGCATATCCCACAGACGACCGTCCTACAGATTACCCATCACGGACACAGCAGTCTTCAATAAATGTACGTTCGTATTCTCCCTCTTTGCCAGCAAGAGAGGCTCCGAAACGTGGTCGCTGGATAGCGATTACGCTTGCCCTGCTTGCTGTTTCCGTCCTGTGCCTTGCAGCGGCGATTTTTTTCAATTCGGGTAAACCGAATGGTAAGGTTGATACGAGCGCTATGCTACAGCGGGAGGGGACGGGGCAGACAGTTGAAGTTACTCGGTCTAAGTCCTCGGGGCGTGAAATCGATTATGCGGCTTTGACGGAGAGAGTAATGCCGTCCATACTGCGAATCAATACGGATACGGGAAAATTCGGAAGTGGCTTCTTCGTCTCGAACAGAGGAGATATCCTTACAAACTATCACGTCATTGAGGGCGGTCGTTGGATTATAGCGTCTCCCTACAAGGGGGATCCCTTTTATGTTTTGGTGAAAGATACGGATAAGAGCAGGGACATGGCTCTGCTCGTTATGAGCGAGCCTATGGCGACGCCGTTCCTTCCGATTAAAGATTCTTTGCCTAGGCAGGGTGAGGCTGTCATGGCAGTTGGCAACCCTAAAGGGCTTGATCGGACGGTTTCTAATGGAATTGTTTCGGCTTTTCGCGATGATGATACATTGGTCCAGTTTACTGCGCCTATTTCGCCCGGGTCGAGTGGCGGAGCGCTGATCGACTCGGATGGCAATGTCATAGGGATGCCTACGGGGGTGTTGGGTGATGGACAGAATCTGAACTTTGCTATAGCCTCTCCTGTGCTGAATCGATTTTTTATGGGGGCAAAGAATAAAGTTCCGGAAGCTATGCCAAAGATGACCTCACGGAGGCCGGAGTCTTCATCAATACTCCAGGAGGACAAGAATCTGCTTTTCGTGCGCAGTGACAGTAGCTACGAAGTCTACCTTGATCTCGAGCGAATCTTTTACGACAAGGAGACCTCACGGGCTACCTTCATATCCGTGTGGTTCCCCTCAGAAAAAGTCAAGGCAAGCCTGAAGAAGGATCCTAACTTCAAACTCATCGCAGGCAAGGAATTGGGAGTCTTTGTTCTTGTCTACATGGCTGACCTTTCCGATGGGACTTATGTTCACCTGCGAACCGTCAATTTTTACGCCGACGGTACCGTTGCGCGTGATTATACAAGGCCGCGTAGTCAACTTAAATGGGAAGTTCCTGAGAGAGACAGCCGCATTGAGAGCCTTATGCGTGTTCTGCTCCGACGTTATGGTAAGGCCGGTAATGCCGAAGCGACTAAGAAGAGGTTAGGAGTAAAGAGCGGAGGAGATGGAATCTCCCTGCCGGATGAAAGGGGCTTTCTGGTTCATCGATGGGGGTGTTCCATAGAGAGTATCAGGAAGTACGTTGCCGCTCCATTGAAAAAGGTTGGGAACACAGGGCATCTGTTCTCCACGCAGAAATCGTTCAAGGCCTTTCGATGTAAGGTTGATGTTTTTGTCCTCTACGAGTTCAAGCGAAATCAGCTGTGTTCCATCAGCTTTCTTCTTGATAATGAGAACGCAGGCGACTATGTGGATACTATTATTGAAGAGCTTGCAGACCTTTATGGAATTGATCCCTACGAGGATTATAAGGATGACTGCCACATCAGTTATTCTTGGAAAACTCCAGATCTGTTTGTGGTTGTGAATTACACCCTGGAGGATGACAGGGAATGGGTCAGTGTGAACTTTCACTACACGCCCTTGAAATTTGGGAAATAAGGATCGGTCATGCTGTCAAAGATATCGAATGATAGGCTCGGATCGTTCTGCAAAAAATTCCGGAACGTCGTTCCAGCCGAATAGCTTATTTCTTCCTTGAACAGCAAATCCAAAGAGAGACGACCTCGAGATCGAACGCAGGGCATCGAAGGAAGCCTGCTCGCTTCGTCGGCTGTCCCTTCGTATACCCTCCCTCCTCTAAGCCGGCGGCCGGGCGCTGCCGCAAAGGGTTCCCTGTTGTCGAAGTTGTCGAATGGGAATGGAGCGGTTAAAATAACGTGTGCGATGGCAGTAGGTAATAGCACCAAGTGCTCAATACGAACGGCCGGGCGGCCGTTCATGAGGGAGGCGGAACGCGTGCGCGGATGGGCCGGAATGGGCGGAGGGAAAAAATTCTGGGGGACGTTTTTCTGCGGATTGGTCCTAATCCTGGGCCTTCCACCTGCCTTGGGCGCGGAGCCGGGCTCTGATGAGCAGAAACGAAGGGCGCTGGAGCTTCGTCTTGCCATCTCACGTCTTTCCGAGACGCAGGTCAAGGAGCGGGAGTCGCTCTACCAGGAGATTCTGGAATCCTGTCCGGCGACTAAGGAGGCCGAGGAGGCCCTGTGGGCGCTCTCCAACCTCTACCTGGACGCCTTTCCGGAGCCTAAGGAGCAGGCGGCGCAGGAGGTTCTGGAGCTCTTCCTGGATCGCTATCCGGATTCGGCCTGGGGACTGCACGTCCGCAGCCGCCTGATTCTGCTGTATTCCGGGACGGATAAGCGGGAGCGGGCCGCGGAGCTCTGCCATGAGCTGTTGGGACAGCGGGCGGAGACGCTTCCGACATCCTGTCGGCCCTTCGTCGCCCTGGCCGAGGCCGTCGTCTGGGACGAGGAGAAGGATGCGGAGAAGGCGAAGGAGGCCTACACGCAGGTTGCCCGCCTCTATCCGGGGACGCCACAGGCCGAGCTCGCGGCCCGGCGCCTTGCAGCCCTCTCTGCGGGGGGGACGAAGGGGAAGTGAACGCCCGCGCCTGGACGGCTGTTTGAAACATCGGCCCCGAGGAGCGAGGGGGTGGGGCCGGATTACACGGATCACACGATGGAGGTTGGAGTCGAATGGGTCACGAGGTGGCCGTGAGGGCCATATCGGTATATCTTCCGGATGGGGTTCTGGACAACGCGGAGCTGGTCCGCCAGTTTGGGACCTGGACGGAGAATAAAATTTACGGCAAGACCGGCGTGTCGGAGCGGCGCG